>CAILMK010000454.1 GCA_903835275.1 uncultured bacterium
ATGTGGAGAGGGGCTGGGGGGTGAGGTAATCTCCCTGTAAAGTTCTAATTTTGGAGCAAATTAAGAAAACGTTTAATAGCTTTTCAACAATACCCTATGAAGAAAGTTTTAGTTGCCAACCGCGGAGAAATAGCACTACGCATTATGCGGTCTCTTAAAGAGATGGGAATCAAGACGGTTGCGGTCTATTCCGAAGCTGACAGGAAAGCCCCGCATGTTCGTTTTGCGGATGAAGCTGTTTTGCTCGGCCCTCCTCCTTCTTCAGAATCTTATCTTTTGATAGATAAGATCATTGAGGCATCTAAAAAACTTGGGGTTGATGGAATCCATCCGGGTTATGGGTTCTTATCTGAAAACGGGATTTTTGCCGAAAAAGTAAAGGAAGCCGGAATTACATTTATTGGGCCTTCTGTGAAAGCCATCGAAATGATGGGTAATAAACTGGCGGCAAAAAAAGCCGCTCTTGAATATGATGTTCCCATGCTTCCCGGGACCCCTGATGCCATAAAGGATAAAAAGGAAGCTGAAAAAATTGCTGCAAAAATCGGATTCCCTGTTTTGATCAAGGCTGCTGCCGGTGGTGGCGGTAAGGGAATGCGCGTCGTGCAAAAAGCGGAAGAACTTTCCGAACAAATGGACCGGGCAGTAAGCGAGGCACAGGCATCTTTCGGTGACGGATCTGTTTTTTTAGAAAAATACGTTGCTGCCCCAAAGCATATTGAAATACAGGTATTAAGCGATTCCCATGGCAATCACCTATACCTGTTCGAGCGCGAATGTTCTATACAAAGGCGCCACCAAAAAGTGGTGGAGGAAGCTCCTTCTGCCATACTTACTCCTGAAAAAAGAAAACAGATGGGGGAAGCCGCAACGCGAATTGCGCGCGCCTGTGAATATACCGGAGCAGGAACCGTTGAATTCCTCATGGATGAAAACCAGGATTTCTTTTTCCTTGAAATGAATACCCGCCTTCAGGTGGAGCATCCCGTTACGGAAATGATCACAGGAGTGGACCTTGTAAAGGAACAGGTTCGCATAGCCCGCGGAGAAAAGCTTTCTTTCATGCAAGATGACTTGAAAATAACTGGACACGCTATAGAACTCCGCATCTATGCAGAGGATCCTTCCAATAATTTCCTCCCTGATATAGGGAAACTGCACACATACCGTACTCCCGATGGACCGGGCATTCGTGTGGATTCCGGTTATGAAGAAGGAATGGATATACCGGTATACTATGATCCAATGATCGCGAAACTAAGTGTACATGCTAATACCCGTGAGGAAGCCCTTGCTAAAATGCTTCGGGCCATTGATGATTATAAAATAGAAGGCGTAAGAAATACATTATCCTTCGGAAAATTTGTAATGAAACACGAAGCTTTTATCAGTGGGAAATTTGATACAGGCTTTGTTCCTAAATATTTTACTGCAGATAAACTCGAGGAAAGCATAGAAGACGGCATGCTTGCCGCTGCAATACTAAGTGCACATATTAAAAATATATCCAAAAGCAGTTCTTCCTCTAAAAATAATGTCGCAACCCAATCTTCAGCGTGGAGTAAAAGAAGGGAAAAGAGGTAGAATATTCTTTCAGTTTTGACTCCATCCCCCCTTCGGGGTTTGGCGTTGTAATTTAAAGATTCCTGCTATAATAATGTCATCCCTTGGGGATTTTTCAACCTCTTAAAGGTGGCACTAATATAGGGAAGAAAAGATTGCATTTTAACAAACCCTATAGCAGTGACACAATAAGTCCGAGGGAATGAAATTCACATATTTAACTGAAATATCTACACTTCCTCGGGCAAGCCGCAAACTTTATCCACACACGTATAAACAACCGTTTTTCCGGCAACATATTTATTTTCCAATAAAGGGACTGTGGAATCTTGTAATTCAGATCCAAAAATAATTGCGTCCGGCCTGAAGGATGATGCCAGTTTGTTACGGTGGTTCAATGCATTTTCCCCACAAATGGCGATCTCGAAAAAGGGATGGTTCATTTTTAAAAACAGCATTGCCCAATTGGAATAATATGGCCCATGTTCAATCACATTTTCCATAACACCATTCAGCATTTTTCCAGCTATGGCAATACACTCATCTTTATCAAAAAGCTTTCCAAGAATATATAGATTATGTCCCATAACAGAGTTAGCAGAACTGATCACATTATCAGAAGTATCAATTTTTCGTGAAGCGAGTTCAGTGCTTTCCACAGAAGTAAAATAAAAATATCCGCTTTTTTCATCATAAAATTCTGAAAGAACAATTTCTGTCAATCTCCCGGATGCAGAAAGGTATTTCTCATCGAAAGTAGCTGAATACAAATCAATAAGAGCACTTATCACAAATGCATAATCCTCTAAAAATGCAGGGATGGAAGGCTCTCCTTTTTTTATGGTGTGATATAGTTTGCCATCCTTCATCAGTGATGTTTGAATGAAATCAACAATGCCTTTTGACATTGTTAAAAATCTTATATCATTAAAGGAATTGTATGCCTTTAATAATCCAATGGCAAGCATGGCATTCCACCCGGTTAATATTTTATTATCCAGCCCGGGATGTATTCTCTGATTTCTATACTCTAATAATTTAGCTTCTGTTTCTTTTAGTTTCTGCTCATCAATTTGAACGTTTTCATCTGCAAGCAAAATGTTATTTCCATGCTCCCAAAAGCCTTTGCCACCTATGCAATAATACTTTTTTGCAAGTACGGAATCAGCGCCAAGAATTGTATCCAGTTCTTCTTCTTTCCAAACATAGAATTTACCTTCTTCTCCTTCGCTATCGGCCTCCAGTGCGCTATAAAACGGCCCGTAGCCCGAATACATTTCCCGCTCAAACCATTCCGCTGTTTGATAAACTATTTTCTTATATCGTTCAGCCTTGGAGATTGAATATGCCTCCGAATAAAGTCCTAATAATTGTGCATTATCATAAAGCATTTTTTCAAAATGCGGCACCTTCCATTCTGCGTCCGTGGAATAGCGTGCAAAGCCCCCTCCTATCTGGTCGTAAATTCCACCGGCAGCCATTTTATTCAGGGTAAGAAATGTATGTGCAAGGGCTTCTTCATTTTTAGAATAATAATGATACCTCAGAAGGAAAAAATAATTGTCCGGCATAGGGAATTTAGGAGCCCTGCCCTTGCCCCCATGTACATGATCAAATATGCGCGAAAAGGATTCATAAATCCTGTCCACCATTTCAGGGGCATATTTCTTTTCCTCTGACGGCGCTTCAATTAGGCTCAGTCCTTTAATGCCCGCAAGCATCTTCTCTGCGTATTCTATATATTTAGCCGGTCTGGACTTGTATCCTGCTGCAAGTTCATGCAATAAGCCCGTCCATGATGTTTTAGGGAAATAAGTGCCTGCATATACGGGCCTGCCATCCGGCAAAGCAAAGGCATTTAAAGGCCAGCCGCCCCTGCCACTCATGATCTGTGCGGCATCCATATAGAACTGGTCCACGTCAGGACGCTCTTCCCTATCCACTTTTATACAGACATAATCCTTGTTCATCAGCGCAGCCACCCCATCATCCTCAAAGGATTCGTGTTCCATGACATGGCACCAGTGACATGCACTATAACCAATACTTACTATGACCAGTTTATTTTCAGCCTTGGCTTTTTCCCAGGCTTCATCACTCCAGGGGCACCAGTTGACAGGGTTATTGGCATGTTGAAGAAGATATGGGCTGGTTTCCCCGGAAAGAAGATTAGGCATGAATAATTATTTAGGGGAACAAAGTTAACCCTTGTACACCAAATTCAATTCCTAAAATGGGCGCATTGTAAGTATAAGAGTATTTGTTACTTTTGTTAAAAATAAAATACACATGGAGAAAAAAATAAATTCAGGTACTCGTTTGGCATCCATGCTTCTCGATCATGTAATAATGACATTTGCAATTGGCATAGTTTGTGTGCCTTTCATACTTTATAATATCATGCATGTTATATCCGCCGGGGATTTTGACGGGAATCCTTTTACCATTTATAAGGGTATAACCGGATATATAATGGTCTCAGCTTACGGAATATATTTTCTCAAGGATTCTTTTAGCGGGAGAAGCATCGCAAAACGAATTTTAAAACTACAAGTAGTAAATAATATTACCGGATTACCTGCCACTCCTTTACAATGTTTTGTTCGTAATTTGTTTACCATCATCTGGCCGATAGAAGGGATTGTTGCCCTAATAAATACTTCCAGACGAATAGGAGACTATGTAGCAGGAACCAGGCTCGTTGCTTATGATGTTGAAAAAAACGCTGCCTATAAATCAAAATACCTTCAAATTCCTGTTGCTGCACTGCTCTCATTCAGCCTTATGCTGGCATTCGGCTTTTCCATGAAAACATTGATAAAGTCAATGTTGGGAATGAAGTATGAATTTGTAAAATCCTCATATAATCCCGACGAAAGCATTGCGATTAGTAAATTATTTAATGATAGCCTTGGAGAATATAGTTTATCTGAAGTAAAGGTTTATGATAAGGTAGTCACTAAAAATTATAAATATGCAATTGTAAAACTCTCACTGAAAGAAAAATATGTATTCGATGACGATTCAAAAGAACAGATAATTGAAAAATCGAAAGCCCTTTTATTTTCAAGATTTTCTAAAAAGGAATTGGCTGGCGCCATACGATTGGTTTACAAGAATGGTGACCTGAAGAATCTTAATGGTGGTATCCTGACTATTAACACTGTTGCGCTGGATCCTGAAAGGAAATAGCAAAAGTGTAACATCTATTTCACAGTAGAAAACAACCAGTGATGGATTATATCCCCCACACTAACGTGGAAGCTGTAATAAAGGCCACAAAACACAATGGAATACATTGTGAAGGATGCAAGCATATAAAGCGTAACCTTCCTGTAATTCTTTGTAATGTTCACTGCCAGCATTGCCCCAATGGGAACCTGCAGTATAATTGGAGTGAGTAATACAATACTTGCAAGTCCGAAACGGGAACGTATCCAGACCATGCGCCTGCTGCTTTTATTGAACCTCGGGGGATGATGTGGCCTTCTTAAAATGAATTTATGCCACAGTATACGGAGCTCCGCCCCCAATAATGCGAAAATAAAGAAGCCTGCCATACCGCCCGCAACTGTAATCAGGACGGAAGGCACAAAACCAAGGTTAAATGTATTTGTAGCGAAGAAGATGCCCACCATGTACTTTAACGACGAAAAAAAAAGCACAAGCACACCATTGAATACTTTCATTGGAATATGAATAGAAAGCAAATGGTTCAAAATTGTTGCCTGTTGCAATTTTAGTCTTGGTGTGAGTTAAATAAGTCCATAAATTTACGCAAAATATCCGTCGTTAGGGCTGAATTAATGAATTAAATATTCCAGCATTCCTTCATATACATCTCTCCACCCCTTCCATTCCGCGAAATTACTCAGTGTACTATTATGAAGGATAATACCAAAGCACCCTCTATAAGATCTTGTAACTGAGATGATCTTTTTTATTTCCTCCAGAGCGGCATCCGGTGTAAGGTGCATGTACTTTCTAAGGCTTACATCCATTAACATGGAAGGATGGATGATTAGTTCAGTTCTGATGTTGTTTACAACATTAAACCACGGATAGGGAATGCCGATGAAATTTTTGAATCCGGGGGAATGAACCGGACAGGATGTAAAATCATCCGTTATTCCGCAATCAATTAGATTCCTGTATGTATCCGGAAGGGAATACTTGAGGAAGTGCATACGGGAGGAAGTTATTGCTTTTCCGGTAATCAATCCCAGCTGTTGTTTTTCAAATGCAATTTTATCCTCATCCTTATAAGATGTATACGACGGATGTATACCGATGGGAATATTTGCACTGGAAATCCTTTTGATAAGCTCCCTGTAAATGGGAGTTTCAAACGTATGCCTTCCATCTTCGGCAGCATGCCTGTCCATTAAAAAGAAAAATTGCATTGGGGATTTTCCTGACAAAATATAATCGTACACATCATAGGGATCCTTTCCTGATGATATAAATTTCATGCGCATTTTCAAGGCAGAAAAATTCAAGGTTAGAACTTCCTTCGCAAATCCTGCAAATTGCAAAGCCGAATTCCGACCCCTGTATAAATAGGGTGCATCAATATCGAATGTTATAGTGTATTTAAATTCGTTCTCTTCTCTTTTAAGCTTTGGATTAAGTACACTTATTTTCTGCCACAAATAATCCGCGTAAATATGCAATACCGGCAACTGGTGATATTTTTCCCGGTATAATTCATATTGCATTTCATCATACCTGCCATGCATATCATATTTCGGGTTCGCATATTTCTCGTATTCGGTAAGCAGATAAAATGCACTGCTGAAAATGTCAAAATCAATGGAAAAACCGGAATAATCTTGTCCGGAAAATTTTACCTTCAAAAAATTTTCATTCGCCAGCGTCGGAGTTGTTTGACGGATATCCGTTTCAAACAATAAATTTTCATCCGGAACAGAAAGCTGTCTTTCACTAAAGTTTTGCGACGAAGAATAATTGATCATTACCGCATCCGGATGGGAAGTTTGTGCCTGGCTCAAATTTTCAGGCGTGACGATTTTATAATCAACATGCAGCAGCCTGTCAAAAATAATTTCCGCGATATATTCCAATCGCTGGGTGATGGATCTGGCTGCTATAAGTATCATCAGGTGCTGGCAACAACGAAGCGTTTTATTTTGAAATACCCTGCTCCGGTTTTAACAATTATTATATATACTCCCGTTCTCATATTCATAATAGGTACCTGGTATTGGTATGGAGGTAAATTCTGATCCATATATCCTAAATTCACATAGGATAGCTGGACTCCATATACATCCATGATAATGAACTGCACATCAATGCTTGCCTTGACTGCAATTTGAAGAAGGAGCCCATTGGGGTCTGTAGTTGCTACAGGAACAGGAGCAAGCATAAAATCAACCGGATCACAAGGGCCAGGATTACTCATTTGAACAGA
>CAILMK010000455.1 GCA_903835275.1 uncultured bacterium
AGTGGTGGTTATTGATATTTTCCGTGCTTCTAGTGCTATTTGTACCGGAATTGCACATGGTGTTGCTGAAATTATCCCTATAGATAGTCTTGAAGAAGCACACCGTTTAAAAGATGAGGGTTTTATTGTTGCTGCTGAACGCAAGGGAGAAGTGGTGAATGGTTTTGATTTCGGTAATTCACCTTTTTCTTTCATGCAGGAGAAAATTAAAGGAAAATCCGTGGCTTTGACTACTACCAATTGCACCCATGCAATACACCGGACAAAAGGTGCAAAGCAACTTGTTATCGCATCTTTTTTGAATATTTCCGCCATTGCGGAATTTCTGGTGACAATTGAAAATAATGTGATCCTGTTATGTGCCGGGTGGAACAATAATTTCAACCTGGAAGACAGCGTTTTCGCAGGAGCATTGTGTTATCGTATTAAAGATCATTTCGTCATTCATTGCGATTCTGCAAATGCGGTAATGGGTATGTTCACAGCTGCAAAAAATGATATCCCGACGTATCTTAAACAATCATCCCATACACATCGCTTGCAACATTTGCATTTGCAAAAAGATATAGATTATTGTTTGCAGGTAGATACAATAAATATTATCCCGGTTTTGATGGGGGATTCTCTCGTAAAAATGTAATCGCATGCAATTGGAGTATGAACAAAGTATAGACGATTATGCCAATTGCATGTTTTATTTCTCGTGGCTTTCTCCCAAAAGGAAATGGCATAGATTGTACAGCAAGTGTTTTTATCCAACTATTCTGACTGTTATTTTTGCTTTTATTCTCCTGTATGATCATCAACTTCATTCAATTGGATCGGTATTCGCTTTTTTAGCTGTCTCTTCCTTGTTTTATGTTATGATGTTTTTGTGGATGACAAAGGATAGGATAAAGAAAGATTGTTACAGAGTAGCCGTCAAAAATCTTAAACCTGATTCAAATAAGAGTACTATAAATTTGGATTTTCGTACTGATGAATTTGAAGCAAATACCAAATCAAGTCACACCAGAGATTCATGGACAGTCATTAAAGAACTGATCAGGACAAAGGATTATTTTTTTCTAAGAAAAATCTCAGGCGCTGTGTTATGTATTCCAATTAGAGTATTTGAGAGTGATGCGATGATTCATGATTTTGAATCGCTTATTGAAAAAGCCACAGGTAAACAAATAATCCGTGACATCCGTTGAGTATATCAAAACTCCCCCTCACATTCTATCTTCAGGATGATGTCGTCGACATCAGCAGAAAACTATTGGGAAAATTTCTTGTGACCAATTTGCACGGGGAGGGAATTACTTCCGGAATGATCGTGGAAACCGAGGCATATGCAGGCACTGTTGATAAAGCAAGTCATGCCTTTAATAATCGATTGACGCCTCGCACTAAAACCATGTACCAGCAAGGCGGCATCGGGTATGTGTATCTCATCTACGGATTTTACAATTTATTTAATGTTGTCACCAATAATGAAGGTACTCCTCATGCTATTCTGGTACGTGCCATTGAACCCGCAGAAGGCATAGATGTGATGTTAGAAAGGCGCAAACTTGAGAAAGCATCTCCACGCATCAGTGCGGGCCCCGGATTGTTAACACAGGCATTGGGAATCAATCGGGAGCAAAATGGCATTGACCTCACCCAAGAAGAAGTATGGATAGAGGATAGGGGAGTGAAGATCCCTAAAAAGAATATCATTGCTGGTCCGAGGGTAAATGTCGCCTATGCAGATGATCATGCGCTCCTTCCCTGGAGATTCAGTATCAGAGATAATAAATGGGTGAGCAAAGCGAAATAATCGTAATAGCGTCATATCGTAATAAAGTAATATGGTGATATGCTCTGAACAACATTTGTTACCTTTGCTTTATGATTCTCGTTACCGGGGGCACCGGACTTGCAGGTAGCCATTTATTGTACGAATTACTTTCACAGGGTAATAACGTAAGGGCAATAAAACGCCATGGCAGTTCCATGAAGCAGACAGAGCTTATTTTTAAATTTCTTCATGGAGATGATTACTGCGATCTATTCTTAAAAATACAATGGATAGAAGCAGACTTGAATGATACCATGTCAATGGAAGAAGCCTTGGAAGGTATTGATGAAATATATCACTGTGCGGCACTCGTGTCTTTTAAGAGAAGCGATAAGAATGCCCTTGAACGTACCAATGTAAACGCCACTGCAAATCTTGTGAATCTCGCGATAGAAAAAGGCATTAAAAAATTCGGGTATATTTCTTCCGTTGCCGCATTGGGCAGGAATGAAAAAGGGATGATTGATGAATTCATGGCACCGGAAGAACCTGAATTTTCAAGCTTCTATTCCAAGAGTAAATATTACGCGGAAATGGAAGTGTGGCGTGGAATTTCCGAGGGATTGAATGCAGTGATCATTAATCCGGGTGTCATCCTTGGTTGTGGTGATTTTTCACTGGGATCCCTGAAAATTTTTGATTCTGTCAAGGATGGATTACCTTATTATCCGCCCGGCAGTAATGGATATGTGGATGCCCGTGATATTGCAAAAATATTCGTAGAATTAATGCAAAAAGAGGATGCATTTGGGAAACGTTATTGCCTCGTGGAAGGAAGTATCTCCTATAAGGATCTGTTTGCTAAAATTGCTTCCCGTTTGCATGTAAAAGCCCCTGTAAAGGAAGCCGGAAAAAGCATGGGTTATTTGTTTTATACATACTCCTTGTTTTCATCACTTTTAAAAGGAGAAGAGCCATCACTTACACTGGATATGGTGAATACAGCTTATAAGAAATATCTGTATGATAATTCGCTTGTGAAAAAAACACTTGGGTATGAATTTATTCCCATGGATAAAACAATAGATGATGCATGCAAAGCTTATAATGAATTATATCCGTCTTAAAAAATATCAAATAAACTCTTCAATCATTCGTCTACACTCATACAACTAAACTAACACAAAAATTATGAAATACAATTTACTTGGAAATACCGGACTTTATGTTTCAGAACTTTGCCTCGGCACTATGACATTTGGAGGTAAAGGCGGCATTTGGGAAGCCATCGGGGCAGTAGACCAGAATTTGGTAAATCAGCTTGTAAAGCGCTCCGTTGAGGCAGGAATAAATTTTATTGATACCGCAAATGTTTATTCGGAAGGCGTATCTGAGGAAATGACCGGACAGGCAATTCACGATCTCGGTTTGAAAAGAGACGACCTTGTGATTGCTACAAAAGTACGCGGAAGAATGTCTCCAGGACCTAATGGTAGCGGACTTACCCGTAAACATATTATGTGGCAGGCGGAGGAAAGCCTCAGACGTTTGAAAATGGATTATATAGATCTTTACCAGATACATGGTGAAGACGTGCTGACGCCCATAGAAGAAACGCTGAGTGCCCTTGAAGATCTCGTACAGAGCGGCAAGGTGCGTTACATAGGTTGCAGCAACCAATCTGCCTGGAAACTGATGAAAGCTTTAGGATATTCTGATGCTAAGGATATTTCAAAATTTGTTTCATTGCAGGCGTATTATACTATAGCAGGACGTGATCTTGAAAGGGAGCTTGTTCCACTTTTGCTGGATCAGAAAGTGGGTCTGATGGTATGGAGTCCGCTGGCAGGCGGTTTCCTTAGTGGAAAATACAGAAGAAACCAGGAAGGCGCGAAAGATGACCGCCGATCCAATTTTGATTTTCCTCCTGTAAACAAGGAAAAGGCATATGACATTTTAGATGTGATGGATCCTATTGCAAAATCAAAAGGCGTTTCCATTGCGCAGGTTGCATTGGCATGGTTGCTTCATCAGCCGGTTGTTTCCACTGTAATTATCGGAGCTAAAAAAATGGAACAACTGGAAGATAATATCAAAGCGATAGATGTTACTTTCACTGCTGAGGAATTGACAAAACTTGATGAAGTAAGTAAATTAAGTTCCGAATATCCGCAATGGATGGTGGAACGCCAGGGTTCTGACAGGAAGAAAATATAAATTCAAGTTATTTTTGCAATATGAATAATGAAAGTGCGGAATTTGAAAAATTACTAACGGTCGTTCGCGAACTGCGTGTAAAATGTCCATGGGACCGTGAACAAACTTGGGATTCCCTACGTCAACTTACCATAGAGGAAACCTATGAGCTTACAGATGCAATTTTATCACAGGATAAAAAGGAAATCCGCAAGGAACTTGGCGATGTATTGCTGCATGTTTTATTTTATTCCGTGATTGCAGAAGAAGAAAAGAATTTTGATATTGCGGAAGTAATGAAAACGCTGCGTGAAAAACTGATCATTCGCCACCCGCATATCTATGGAGAAGTGCAGGCGGATACTCCTGATGCAGTAAAGAAAAACTGGGAGCAGATAAAATTGAAAGAGGGAAGTAAACGCGTACTTTCCGGAGTACCTGCATCACTGCCGTCTATGATAAAAGCTTCACGCTTGCAGGAGAAGGCAAGCTCGGTCGGTTTTGACTGGAGCGATAGCAAGGATGTCTGGAATAAAGTAAAGGAAGAATTGGGCGAACTTGAAGAAGCCATTCATAACAATGATACCGAAGAAAAAGAAAATGAATTCGGTGATTTAATTTTCAGCCTGATCAATTACGCAAGATTCATTGGTATAAATCCTGATAATGCCCTGGAAAGGACCAATAAAAAATTTATTCACCGCTTCAATTATCTTGAAGACAAAGTAAAGGATAGCGGCCATAAACTCGAGGATCTTACCCTCGAGGAAATGGATAAATACTGGAACGAAGCAAAGGGGAAATAAAAGGTCTGAATGTTTTCCTGATTTTTTTAACTGTTAATTTGGACGAAGAAGCTTTTTCGCTATTGTCCTTGCTATTGCATATAAAGTTATTAAAATCATTTCAGTGAAACTTAAAAATATTGTTATTAAACTAGTTTAGTGTTTTATTGGCGTTAGTGTCGGTTTTGGTTTTATCGTTATACTTTTTGATGCTGAATTATTGCATGAGGTAGAAGATACAGTTTCAGTAACTGTCAGTGATCCGGTTCCTGCGGCTGACCATGTTACAGAGATAATGTTAGAGCTTGCTCCCCCATTTATTACACCTCCTGAAATGGCCCAGGAATAAGTGTCTCCGGTAACTGATGTTGTGTTGTAAATATTAGAAGCGGTATACTCACACACAGGACTTGATCCGCTGATGGATGGGGAAGGTAGTGGATTCACAGTAACATTTGCTGTATTCGAATCCTTACAACCGTTGGTATTTGTTTCTACAACTTTTATTGTTCCCGTAGTTGTCCATTGCGCGGTAATAGCATTTGTTCCTGCACCGCTTTGGATAGTTCCTCCATCTATAGACCATGTATAGGTATCTCCGGCATGGCTTGTAGTGGAATAACTTACTCCGCTCGCATTATAACATACAGATATTGATCCGGTGATTGATGGAGTGGTCAATGCATTTATAGTGACGCTTTTTGTTGAAGAGTCTTTACATCCACTGCTGTTTGTTTCCACAACTTTTGCAGTTCCTGTTCCGGCAGCAGTCCATTTTATAACAGCGCTATTGGTTGTTCCGCCACTGGTGATGCTGCCATTCGTTACAGTCCATACATAAGTATCTCCGGCATTATTTGTAGTCGAATAAGTAGCCGATGAATTTTTACAAATCGGTGAAGTTCCACTTACAGAAGGAACAGGCAAAGCATTTATTGTTACACTTTTGGTAGAGGAGTCTTTACAGCCGCTACTATTTGTTTCTACTACTTTTGCTGTTCCTGTTCCGGACGTCGTCCATTTTATTACAGCGCTGTTAGTAGTTCCCCCACTGGTAATACTGCCATTCGTTACGGTCCAAACGTAAGTATCTCCTGCATTATTAGTTGTTGTATAAGTAGCCGAAGAATTTTTACACATCGGTGAAGTACCA
>CAILMK010000456.1 GCA_903835275.1 uncultured bacterium
AACCTGCGTCTTGAAGGTTCTCCTTCATGGTATGGATAAGCCGGCGCATGGCAAGTGTATCCTTTTGCATTGAACCAGTATATCCAGTGGTACCAGCTTTTGGGATTCATAAAAAGGCCATGGATGAATACTATATGTCGGTTTTGCATGGTGATGAATTATGGAGCAAATGTAGCACAAAATATCAAGGCATCAAGATTCAATAATAGAGGGATCTTTTTGTTGAAGCAATAAAAAAGCCCCGTGTAAATTTACACGGGGCTTTTTTATATAAGTATATCGGATTTATTTTTGAATCATTACCTTAGTACTGTATACTTCATTTGCACAAATCACCTTTACTATATATATACCGTTGTTTAATGCATTGATAGGAATGGAAGCTGTGAAAGAGGACGCATTGGTATATGATAGAACTTCCTTGCCTGACATATCGGTTATGTAGATCTTTTCATTTCCTGTAATGCCGGATATATTGATGCGGTCACTGGCAGGGTTTGGATAAATGCTTAATTTTTGTGCGGAAGGAATATTTTCATTGATGCCTGCCAAAGTACCTACTGATTGGAATCCGTTGGTTTCTGCTTCGGATAGGGTAGTGCTTGATCCATTGTCAATGGTTCCATCCGGTTTGAAAAGAAGTCCGGCAATATGTAAATGATTTACATTATAAGCAGAAACGCTGAATTTATAGATTAGGTTATAGGGGGTTCCTGCAACGATGCTTGAAGGCAAACCTGTATTCAAACCATAGAAGCTTGGTGCAATAATTCTTGCAACGTGATTATAAACCATATCTTTTGCAGGTACAGGATTGGTGAGTTTTTCATAACCACCCATTATACCGATGCTTCCTCCTGAATAATAATTATGCTGGTCATATCCGGTACTTGTTCCGGTTACGCTATCTTCAGCGAGGACGCATGCCATTCTGTATGCGCCGGTTTCATTGGCATTAAATGTAACCGTTAATGATACGCGAAGTAAAGCTGAATCCTTGTTATATTCCGCACCGTTAACGATAGTTCCAACTGGAGGAATTACTATGTTTTTAAGAAAATTTGCTTCTACCACAAGCGGATCTATTGTATCCATGCGGTTGGTCATTATAGTTGGATAACTTTTGATAAAAGTTTGGGAAACTCCGTTATAATCATCGGTGGACATTGGATCGTTATTATGTACGGCAATTCCCTGAAAATACTTGCCATATTTATTGGCCATGTAATCAAGAAAGACGGCACCTCTTGGACAATACCCGCACCAGGTTCCTGTAAATTCTTCAGCAATGACCATTTTCCCTGCAGCGGGAATCAATGGATTTACTGCAACTGAAATAGCATCATCCGTAGTGTCATTATCTTTCCCCAATCCATTAATATTGGATACTGTAAGCACTGCATTTGAATTGGAAGATGCAAGTTGGATACCCGCGGTTATATCAGTGCTAAAGGAATCTGTGGATGCAATATTTAGTCCGCTTAAAGATTTTGTAATGGTATTCCCATTGTAGTTTACACTCACATCGCAGGAGCTAATAATGGATTTTCCGAGGTTTCTTAAATACGCCCTTGGAATAACAGTTTGCCCTGCTAACCCTGTTGTATTTGTCAGGTTAATGGCGGCAGCATTTAAATTAGTCAGGCTAACAGGTGTATAATTATAATTTATATCATCCACATAAAAGCTGCTTCCCTGGTATGAATAAAGATCCAGGCTGGCAATCTGGTTCACTGTATTTATAAAACTGCCCTTGGATGTATTATTGATGAATAATTCCCATGTGCTGGAATTAAGGTTCATTGAAAGTTTAAGGTCGATCCATTTACCTTGCGGATATGTTCCGGTGAGTAACGCACCATCGGTATTATTTATAATGAAGGTACTGTCGGCATTCATATACATTTCAATACTCCATTTTACTCCCGGAGTGGAATTAGTCTGTATATTAAAATAGGCAGGCTTTCCGGATTCAACATACATCCACATTTCCAAAACAAAGGATCCTGTATTCAATTGTCCGCCGAAAGGCAATACTACATCAGTAGGTCCGCCACCTGTTTGGTTGGAAGTAAAATAAATGGAATTATTCCCACTATGGGATTTTACATTGGTGACTTTTACATCCTGGCTTGTGCCGGGTTTATTGCCCCAGGTGGTCCATTTGCTATTGCTTTGGGCAAGGTAATCGCCGGATTTATATGTTTCAAAACTATCACTGAATGTTTGGGCAAAGGCGATACTGCCAAAGGCCATCATAAGGGCGGTAAATAAGAATTTTTTCATTTATATTATTATTGATCTCTAACAAAGTTAGCGTTAATTTCTTTTCGTTGTTACTTCTTTGGGAAAAATCATTTACATACCTAATTTGAATAGATTTATCCGCTGTTTTTCAGGGCTTGAGAGAGTAATCCCCGATGCTTCCTTCCCGTCAAGTTCGGCAAGCCCTGTGGATTTTAACCGTTCAATCTTCTCCTTCATATCTGCTGCAAAGAAGGTCAGTGCAGGATTTGAAAACGAGTCCGATTGGTG
>CAILMK010000457.1 GCA_903835275.1 uncultured bacterium
TGCGCTGAAAGGCAGGTTTTGCTGAAAGTAATTTCTTACTTTTGCAGTATATTACCATAGAGGTATATTTTTGCCTCTACCCTGCAAAACAATGGATTACAATTTTACTGAAATAGAGAAACACTGGCAATTATACTGGGACGAGCAGAATACTTACCGTACTGACGAGACTTCCGGTAAGCCGAAATATTATATACTGGATATGTTCCCCTACCCATCCGGGGCAGGGCTGCATGTAGGTCATCCGCTGGGATATATAGCCTCTGATATTGTGGCACGCTTCAAACGTCACCAGGGCTATGAAGTGCTGCACCCAATGGGTTATGATGCCTTCGGACTGCCGGCGGAACAATATGCCATTGACACGGGTAATCACCCGGCTGAGTTTACAGAAAAGAACATAGCACGATACCGCCAGCAGTTGGAAATGATCGCGCTTTCCTTTGACTGGAGCCGTGAAGTGAAAACATCTGATCCTGCTTTTTACAAATGGACGCAATGGATATTTATCCAGATATTCCACAGTTGGTATAATCTTACATCCAATAAGGCTGAAGATATAAAAACCCTCATTGATATTTTTAGTAGGGATGGAAATGGAAATGTAAAAGCAGCCTCTTCTCCTTCCGAAATATTCAGTTCAGAAGAATGGAATAATTATTCCGAAGAAGAAAAGCAAAAGGCATTATTGAATTACCGCCTTGCTTATATCGGAAATTCAGAAGTAAACTGGTGCGAAGCACTGGGAACTGTTCTTGCCAATGAAGAGGTAAAAGATGGCGTATCCGAGCGTGGCGGCTATCCTGTAGTGAAGCGCAACATGAAACAGTGGTTTATGCGCATTACGGCATACGCTGACCGCCTGATTGAAGACCTGAATACGATAGACTGGCCGGAAGCCATCAAAGAGATACAGCGCAACTGGATAGGTAAAAGTATTGGTGCAGAAGTTGATTTCAACCTCAGCACAAATCCGAAATCCGAAATCCGAAATCCGAAATCTATCACCGTCTTCACAACCCGCCCTGATACCATCTTCGGAGCCACATTTATGGTTCTTGCACCTGAGCATGCCTTGGTACAGGAAATAACTACTGCGGAACAACGCGCAGAAATTGACGCGTACATAGAGCAGGCGAAGCGCAAATCAGAGCGCGAGCGCGTGGCGGAAACAAAGAAAATAACCGGTGCATTTACGGGTGCGTATGCCATCAATCCGTTTACAGGAAATGAAATTCCCGTATGGATCGCGGACTATGTTTTGGCAGATTATGGCAAGGGAGCCATTATGGCGGTACCGGGACATGATAGCCGCGACTGGGCATTTGCAAAACAATTCAATCTTCCCATCATTGAAGTAGTGAAAGGTGGAAATGTAGAAGAAGCAAGTCATGATGCAAAGGAAGGCGAACTGGTAAATTCCGGTTTCCTGAATGGCTTGCAGGTTAAAAAAGCAATCGAAAGAGCGATTGAAGAAATAGATACTAAAGGCATTGGCAAAAAGCAGATCAATTTCCGTTTGCGTGATGCAAATTTTTCACGTCAGCGTTATTGGGGTGAGCCTTTCCCGATCATTTATAAAAACGATATTCCTTATACTGTGGATGAAAAGGATCTGCCGGTTATTTTGCCTGAGGTGGAATCCTACAAGCCAACCGGTTCAGGCGAATCTCCATTGGCGGCTCTGACCGATTGGGTGAATCTACCCGATGGCAGCAGAAGGGAAACCAATACCATGCCCGGATGGGCGGGTTCTTCCTGGTATTTCCTGCGCTATATGAGTCCGAATAATGAAGAACAATTTCTTTCTCCTGAACGCGAAAAATACTGGCAGAATGTTGATTTTTATATTGGTGGTGCAGAACATGCCACTGGGCATTTATTGTATTCCCGTTTCTGGCATAAATTCCTTTACGACCGCGGATTTGTTTCTACCCATGGGCCATTCAAGAAAATGATCAATCAGGGGATGATACAGGGTATGAGTGCAATAATACCATCAGAATCTACTTTAAAATCCTCAGAAAATGTATTCGAAAAAAACAGCTCCGGGAATTGGGAAATTTTAGGATCTGAACTTCATAATATTGGGCTCCAATTGATTACTGGAGAAATGATTCAACTTTTTTTTAGTGCTGACTATTACGAAGATGATCAAATATTTAAAACATGGAAAGAGGATCATTTAACATTAAGAAATATTCCTATCGAATATGTCAAAAATGGAGAGTTAGACTTTGAAGCTTTGAGAAATTGGCGAACAGATTACAAATATGCCTGTTTTGTTTGTCAAGGAGGCGTCTATATTCCTAAAAATGGAGTTTTTGAAACCCAAAACGTCACAAATACATATGAACAAGTAAATGGCTATAATTTTATTCCAACAACAAATGACTCAACAAAGTCGAGACGCTTCAAACTAAAATCTGAAATAGAAAAAATATCCAAGTCGAAGTACAATGTTATCACTCCTGATAGCATGGTCGAAAGATATGGCGTGGATGCATTCCGTATGTATGAAATGTTCCTTGGTCCTATAGAGCAAAGCAAGCCATGGAATACTGAAGGTATAGATGGAGTCAGCAGATTTTTGAAAAAGCTTTGGAATTTATTTTTTGACAGAGATACTTTCATCATAAGCGAAGATGCGCCAAATGCAGATGAATTAAAAACACTTCATAAAACGATCAAGAAAGTAAGTGAAGATATAGAGCGTTTCAGTTTGAATACATGTATCAGTTCATTCATGATATGTGTAAATGAATTGGGCGCCATGAAATGCAATAAGCGCGCAATACTGGAACCGTTGGTGATTTTGCTTTCTCCTTTTGCACCGCATATCAGTGAGGAATTATGGAGTAAAATGGGACACAATGATTCTGTCACTAAACAAGCATATCCAAAACACAAGGACGAATATCTGGTGGAATCCACTTTTGAATATCCGGTTTCCGTCAATGGAAAAGTGCGTGCGAAAATTAACCTGGATCTTAGCTTAACCAAAGAACAGGTGGAAGCGGAAGTGGTGAAAATGGAAGAGGTTCTCAAATGGAGTAATGGCGCCGCACCAAAGAAAGTAATTGTGGTGCATGGCAGGATCGTGAATGTGGTTGTCTGAATCACGGATTAA
>CAILMK010000458.1 GCA_903835275.1 uncultured bacterium
AGTCACTGTAGGAACTGAGTTTCGGATATACGTTTTTGTGGAAGAGATTTGAAGAACAAAAGAAAACGAATTTATTAGATTTTAAAATATCAATTAGTTAAATATAAATTATGGCAACTGTAGCAAATGAATTATTTTCATCTCAAAAAATGGGTAAGCTCCATGAATACTTCCTGCGGACTGCCGCAACGGGAAAGCCTATAGAATACGAAATTCTTGTAGATGGTTTAAAAGCTGTCCCGCGAACCAAAAAGCCTGAGCATTTTGATAACTATAAATTATTGGTAGACGATCAAGCAACCTGTATGCAAATCATTTTCTATAAAGGCTCCAGCAATCATAATGACAGATGCAATTATTATTTCAAAGAAGTTCCGGTAGAAAATGCTTTAAATGTGAATGACCTAGATGAAAAACATTTATTAAAAGTAACACAGGAAAGTGAAAGTGCGCAAGCAGATTTAACCAATGAAATCAATAGGTTAAAAAAACTGGCAAATGAAAAAGATATTGAAATTACAGAACTAGGACAAGAGTTAAAAGAAATCCAAGCCAAACAATCTCCCCCTCATAGTTTAATAGGTAAAGATCAATTCGCAATTTTATACTTACAAAAACTTTCGGAGAGATTTAGCCTGGAACAATTCATAAAAATTATTTCGATTCTTGATGTATTCGCTATCAAGACTTCCTTAGTAGATGATGTAGAAGATTTATTAAAAGGGGAATCTGTCCAATTAGTTCATTGATGAAAATGGAAATGTTTTATTGCTCCGCTTATGAGAATAAGCGGTTTTTTTTGAAAAATAGCTTTGAGAAAAGATAGAACATTGATGTGAAAAGACGAATTATCCATGCTATACCTATCAATAACCGATTGCTACGGTTGATTTTGACGATTAATTCTGAAAATAACCAAATTGCCGATATTTGGCACTTATATTGCTGATAATCAATGATTATCGTTTTGAATTTTATTAAAAATGACTTATGAAAACTTCCTTAGACCTTTTTGACCAGTTTGCCAAGCATAATGCTGTTACCGCAAGGATTAGCGGACAGAATGCTGTTATCTATACCCGAGTATCTACAAAAGAACAAGCGGACAATAATCTCAGCCTTGAAACACAACTCAAGGCTTGTGAACTGTATGCTTCAAGACATGATTATACCGTACTTGAATGCTTCGGGGGAACCTATGAGAGTGCTAAGACGGATGAGAGGAATCAATTCAAGAATATGATTGCTTTTGCTAGAAGGAATAAAGTAAGTTATATCATCGTATATAGCTTGGAGAGATTTAGTAGAAATGATAATGCTATATGGTTGGCACGTCAGCTCAGGGAAACCGGAATACAGATTATTTCCGTTACCCAACCGATTGATACTACCAATCCTTCTGGCGTATTCCAGCAAAACATTCTTTTCCTGTTTGGACAATATGACAATGACTTGCGCAGACAGAAATGTATGGCAGGAACAAAAGAAAAACTCTTGCAAGGATATTGGGTTACTAAAGCTCCATTGGGATATGACCAAATAACCAAAAGCAGGGAGCAAAAGATTTATGTCAATGAGAAGGGCAAATTACTACGCAAGGCATTCTACTGGAAAGCGGAGGAGGGATTGTCCACCCAACAGATCATTGAACGCTTGAAGGCACATAAGATGATTATTTACCCACAACGTATGTCAGAGATATTCCGCAATCCTTTTTATTGCGGATTGCTTTCACATAAAGTCCTTGATGGAAAAGTAGTGGAAGGAAAGCATGAGCCACTCGTTTCGAGAGAACTGTTTTTAAAAGCAAATGGTATCCTTCAAAAAAATCATCAGAAATACCACCACAAAAAAGAGAACAATGAGTTGCCTTTGAAACGCTTCGTAAAGTGTGGGGATTGCGGAACTTCATTTGCAGGGTATGTGGTAAAGAAGAAGAACCTTTATTACTATAAATGCAATCGTAAGGGATGTAAATGCAATAAAAGTGCAAAGGAACTTCATAAGCTCTTCTCGGAGCTATTGCAAGAATTGACAATCGAGGAAAAGTATATTCCTGTTTTAAGAGAGCAACTGGAAAGCACTTTCCATGAGTTAACCGAATCTACTGCGGACACAAACCGTGCCTTTGAAAAGCAACTTAATGAACTGGATGAAAAGATTGAACTCACGGAAGAGGGTTTGATTTTAAGGGAAATTACAAGGGATCTTTACGAGAAGTATATTCTGAAATACAAGACTGAAAAGAAGAAGATCATTGAAAAAATGGAAGAATCGTCCGCAAGCTTATCGAACCTGCCGGAATACCTTGAATTTGCTTTATCTGTCGCACCCAAGCTAAATACTGTCTGGGAGTTAGCAGATTTTTCAGCTAAGGAAAAATTACAGTATATTCTGTTTTCTAAAGGAATCAGCTATGATAGAGAAAAAGGTGCATATCGAACTGATAAGGTTCACAGTATGTTTCTTCTAATATCTTATTTATCAGGGATTATACAGAATGAAAAAAGCGGAATAAACAATTCTTCAATTGATTATTCCGCTGTGGTAGCGGGGGAAGGACTCGAACCCACGACCCCCGGGTTATGAGCCCGGTGAGCTACCAACTGCTCTACCCCGCAATGTGCTGCAAAGGTAAGACAATAAAATGGATTAATACTAATCTTTATTTAGCTTTCATCTTATTTCCTTTGGCATCATGCGTCACTTCGGCAAGACCTAGTTCTTCCATCAAAGGAGGAACATACATCCCAAATCTTCCGCGAAGGCCTTTTTTAAGTCCGTACCATCCACCTACAGGATTACTTTCGGAACGTCCCCATGCCTCTACTGTTCCTTCTTTGGCTGGCTTCTGCTCATCGGCAGAGCCTAGTTCCATCCAGTCTCCATGTTTCTTAAGCATGGTATGAAGATCTTTGAGGCAGCGGTGATCGTACAGCAAAGTTGTTTTACCCACTACGCAAACAATAACATCTTTCCCGTCTTTTACATCCTTATACATTTCGTAATCAGAAGTGCCCGATGGGGTTTTTAGTTTCCATGGATTTTCTTTTGTTCCTTTTTCCATTGTATTGTTATTTTATGTTTTGAAATTCAAAAATACGTC
>CAILMK010000459.1 GCA_903835275.1 uncultured bacterium
GACACCATGCATCTAAATACCAATTATTTTTATAATAAACTAAACGCTGCGGAGATAATTCTCTCGTTGTAAGTTCATTCTTCCCTCTTCCCAAATAATCCATTACTAAACGTTTTCTTTTTAATAGGCATGATCCGATAGCTTGGAAATAAGTTAAATCAAATTTACGAGCACCAATAGCTTCAACTTTAATACGCTTTTGTAATTGCTCTTGTGAATCATTAGTGGCACCTAATAATTCAGTAAGTCTTGAAAGTAAGGGTTTGATGTGTGGGGACAATATGCCGCCTGCATCAATATTATTAAGCAAATGCTGCATCGTCATTAATGCATAAATTTCTTCAGCATTAAACCAAAGCCCTGGCAGCTCATGTTGTCCTTTGTCACTTTCTTCTAATCGATACCCACCTAATTCTCTATCAAAAATAATAGGTGCGCCTAATCGATCCCGCATATAAGCAATATCGCGCTTTAATGTTGCTCGAGATATTTCAAGCTTTTCTTGAAGCTCGTTAAAGCTAATGCTATTTCTATTTTTTAGAAGATCTTCTATACGATAAATGCGTTCATTAATACTCATTAGTGGCCTTTTAAACGTTTAGTGCGATAACCTGTTGTTATAAGCTCTCCATCTGATGACATGATGGCGTAGAGATTTAAATGTCTTTCAATCTTCATAAACACTTTATGGTTGAGCTCTTTCTTTAAATGCTTAACCACTTTTTTAGGGAAAGTTAAGATTTCAGTGCCTTGGCCATTAAATTTAACTTGGCCGAAGTCTAATAAGCTTTCAAGCATATCTGCTGTGATAGCTCTTTGTTGCATTCTAATTTGTGCGTGATGTGAAACAGTGACATTCATGATCTACCCCTCCTATTTAATGGTTGTTACCATTTTGACTAGATTGGGGCTCATGGAATGAGCCTGGCTCAAATAATGATACTAAGCTCATTCTGTGAGCCTGGCAAGCTCCATAATGAGCCTCTATGAACCATGGGTTATCAGAAAAGGCTAAAGCCTTATTAGAATATTGCTTAATAAACGACAGAGTCTGCCCACAAAGAGACTTTTGGAATCATTTATGGGTTATTAATGCTAAAGCTAAGACTTTTGACTCTATATTGAATCAATACAAGTTACCTTTAATCACTAAAGATTCTTCTGAAAAAGAAAAGATACAAAGAAGTACTAGATTAAGAAAATATATCGAATACGCTGATAAAAAAAATCTAATCGATGAGATGGATGCTTTTATAAGATCAATTCCTGAAGGGAAATGGCACCATTTTTATGAAGAATAAGATTCTATTTTTAGATTTTGATGGTGTTTTACATCCAGACAGATATTCATTATCGAGTCACGATCCAGATCGTGTATTTAGAAATAATGAGATTTTTAGTCAAGCACCGGTACTAGCTGGATTAATGACAGAGTTTCCATGCCAAATTGTCATTTCATCAAGCTGGAGATTTTCATACAACTTAGATGAAATGAAAGAAAAGCTACCTAAAGCAATTTCAAAGAATGTCATTGGAGTAACTGGTGATGCTTATATAGGTCCATATCCAAGATTTAACGAGATACAAGAATACTTACTGAGCAGAAATAAAAGTCTTTATGGTTGGCGTGCATTAGATGATTCAAAAATTGAATTTCCAAATGGTTGTACAGATTTAATCTTATGCGATCCTAATACAGGGCTTGCCTCAAAACAAATACAGGAATTAAAAAAATGGCTACAAAAATAATCATCGCTTTCATATCTTTAATGTATTCAATATTGGTTAATGCGGAATATCAACCATCCATAACACTCGAAAAATATATTAAAACAATTACAGTGAATGCTGATGGAACGAATGAAGCAATCACAGAAGCATTAGATAGAATTGAAACCGATAAGGGCATTACTGCATTTAGTCAGAGTGATCTAAGCTTTATAAAAGGTATGGAAAGACTTGAGATTTTAGATGCTTATACCATCAC
>CAILMK010000460.1 GCA_903835275.1 uncultured bacterium
ACCGTAATTTAAAAAAAAGGGGGTATTGTTTTGAACTGATAATCTCAAATATCTTAATTCAATATTATTTTCGTCAATGCGAATTGCTCTTTCAAGAAGTTCTTTGCCTGTAGAAAAATTATCAAGCTTTGTATGTGGGAAGTATGAATGTTTCGCCAATAAAAAATATGCCATCCCATGATAACCAAGAAGCAAAGGAGTATTTTCCACTTTTGACTTCTCAAAGAAAGCAAGAAAATTCTCTGCTTCCTTACTATCTAAAGAAGCACGATAAAACAGATCACGTACCCATATAACATCATGTGCTTGCAATGATGTTACAACAAAAATTACAAAAACCAAAAGTCCCTTCTTCATAGCATATTCAGTTGATGTCTTAAATAAGAATTTATCATAAGTAAAAATTTATACCCATTGGAAATTCTCACCCTCTCATTCAGTATATTTTCTACAGGAAGACGCTTGATGCGCAAAAATAATTTCTTGTAGTAAAAATATGCGAGATACACTCCCCTTCTTGACCCAAAGGGAAGCATTCTAATTCCTGAAAGCGCTTCTTTGAATTCAAGATCTATTTCTTTTTCGATCATTCTTTTATCAGCCATCGAAAAAGCCTTTATATTCACGCCTGGGAAATATGAGCGCCCAAGATCATTATAGTCTGCTTTAATATCCCTCAGGAAATTTACCTTTTGAAAAGCAGAACCTAATTTCATGGCATATGGTTTCAAAGAATTATAAAGAGAAATATCTCCTCTAACGAAAATGCGCAGGCACATAAGCCCTACCACCTCAGCCGAACCCAAAATGTATTGTTTATATCCGCCATCACTATATTCCCTTTCCCGAATATCCATCTCCATGCTTTGAAGGAATGCATCAATTAGCTCCATTTCAATACCATATTCATTAACGGCAAATTGAAAAGAATTCAACACAGGGTTAAGACTTATTTTTTGCTCTATAGCCTCATAAGTGTCTTGTTCAAATTTATCCAGCAAGTATTTTTTATCGTATTCATGAAAACTATCCACGATTTCGTCCGCAAAACGAACAAAACCGTATACAGCATAAACAGGGGCACGAAATTCCTTATCAAGGAACATTATTCCCAAAGAAAAACTTGTGCTATAAGATTGTGTTGTTTTCTTACTTACAAAGGCTGAAAGATTATCAAATTTTGCTTTCATAAATTATAGATGTCTTAAAAGTTGACGTGCTGCAATCTGTCCTGATATCAAAGCAGGTGGCACTCCGGGGCCAGGTACAGTCAAATGTCCACAATAAAACAAGTTCTTTACCTTTTTATTTCTTACGGAAGGCCGCAAGAATGCCGTTTGTCGTAACGTATTAGCCAACCCATATGCATTCCCTTTGTAAGAATTGTAATCGCTGATAAAGTCGTTTATGCAATAACTTTTTTTGTACTCTATATTTTTTCTAAAATCCTCACCCAATATTTCCTGCATTTTCGAGATAACAAGTTCATAATATCTATTTCTGACTTCTTCGTCATCTTTTAGGTCAGGTGCCACTGGAATCAATATAAATAAATTCTCATGCCCAATAGGTGCCACATTTTGATCCGTCTTTGAAGTACAACATACGTAGAAAAGCGGCTTGGATGGCCATTGGGGATCTTTGTAAATTTCATGTGAATGAAGATCAAGGTCTTCATGAAAAAACAGGTTATGATGTCGTAAATTCTTTATCCTTTTATTAATTCCAAGATAAAATATCAGGCAAGAAGGAGCTAGGGTTTTCCTTGACCAGTATTTCTCATTATAATTACGATATTTCGCCCCTATCAGATTTTCGGTATGATGATAGTCTGATGCACCAATAACGCCATCGAGTGAATATGAACCACGGGGCGTTATAAGTTCTTTGGCAATTCCATTGTGAACCTCAATATGACTTACGGGTTCATTTAACCTGAGTTCTACATTATTTTCTTGCGCGATCGCGAGCATTGCTTCACTTATTTTCGAAAAGCCCCCCATTGGATACCAAGTAGAAAGATTAAATGCTGCGTAATTCATCAAACTGTACAAGGCAGGTATCTCTCTTGAACTCGCGCCCAAAAAAAGAATGGGGAACTCAATTAATTTCAAAAGTCTTGGACTTTTGAAAAATTTCTTCATGTGTGTGCTGAATGAATTATATACATCAAGATGAGGAAGGTTCTTTATGATTGCCGCGTTTGCAAACTCAAACAAACTAAGCGATGGCTTATACATAAGTTCCATCACCGCAAGGTTGTACTTAATCTCAGCCTCTTTAAGAAACCTCTTCAGGCTATCAGCCCCACCAGATTCTTCACGCTCAAATAATTCATATATTCCTTCAAGGGATGCAGGTAATTCAATAACGTCATCCTTAGCATAAAACACAGCGAAACCAGGATCCAGCAATTTCAAATCAAAATAATCTGAAGGCTTCCTGTCAAACAGAGCAAAATATTTTTCAAATATATCAGGCATCCAATACCAGCTAGGACCCATATCAAAATGATATCCTGCTTCTGAAAAGGTCCTTGCTCTACCCCCTGCCTGATCATTCTTTTCAAAAATGGTTACATCACACTTTGCCTGCGCAAGGACAGTTGCTGCTGCCAAACCTGAAAAGCCCGAACCAATGATTGAAACCTTTTTGCCCACTATCTATACCAATTTAGACAGCAAAGATAATTATTTTGTTTAACATTTAAACAATTTTATTAAACAATTTTAATGACCTGTAAGTCAGTTAGTTCAATCTAAAAACATTTCCTTAAAGGCTTTTATTGAACTGAAGTATAGCACATTTTTAGGGCACTTTAACATCCCAAGCACATTAGCATTTCCAGCTAAAACAATAATCTGTGATGGGAATGCTTTCGAG
>CAILMK010000461.1 GCA_903835275.1 uncultured bacterium
GAGAAATTTTGAAAACCTTGGAAAAGGCTTAAAGGAAATGAATCGTGTTTTAAAACCGGGCGGCAGCGCAATGGTGCTGGAGTTTTCCCAACCACGTTCTTTTCCTTTCAAGCAAATATACTTTTTTTATTTTCGTACCGTTTTACCATTGGTAGGGAAATTAGTTTCAGGCCATAGCAAAGCCTACACATATCTTCCGGAATCTGTTGCAAGTTTCCCTTTTGGAAAGGATTTTGCAGGGATCATGGAAGAAGCAGGATTTAAAGAAATAAGATTTAAGGCGTTAACATTCGGAATATGCACGTTGTACATAGGAAAAAAATAGGGTTACTTTTCATAGCAATGATCACTTTTGCCTCCTCTTTCGGGCAGGGGAAGAACAATCCATTCTATGATTATGCCCGCAAGATACACTTCGGATTTACCATAGGAACTAATTTTTCAACGTTCAAATACGATTTTTCAAATACCTTTTATAACCAGAAGAATATTCATAGCATCCAGGTAGAACAAATTCCCGGTATTACACTTGGTGCGGTTTCAGATCTCCACCTTGGCGAATTTTTTCACCTGCGCTTTATTCCCAGTTTGGTACTTACCCAGAGAAACGTCCGGTACACTTCTGCCGGTGATACGATACCAATAAAACAGGTGGAATCTGCGATCGTGGAATTGCCATTACTATTAAAATTCTGCTCGGAACGTCATAATAACGTAAGCTTTTATGTGATTGGCGGTGGTAAATTCGGTTATGACTTATCGTCTGATTATAAAGCTGCGAAAGATCCGATCAATCCCAAGCTTGCATTGCTGCCTCAAAATTATTCGTATGAATTCGGCGCAGGACTGGATATGTATTTCCCGTTATTCAAGTTTTCTCCGGAGATCAAACTTTCAAGGGGCTTCAATAATGTCCTCTATAAGGACGGTACCATTTACACAAATATTTTCAGCCGCTTCCGTTCTAACTTCATGTTTATATCCTTCTACTTTGAAGGGTAGGGAATCAATTGCGAATTACGATTTTTTGTCCTGAATGCAGATGAGTTTCAAAATCTTCCAATCACCTTTCCGTAAGGTATGGCTTGCCTTCAATTTCCCTGCATTTTCCAAGGTCAAGTAATTTCAGGGTTTCGGATATTTTTGCAGTTTCAGGCGACTGGATAGTGGAACGGAGCTTGCCATTTATTATTTCTGCGATTAGAATATTATCATACATTTTTCCATCGGGCATTTTTACTTTTTGATACCAGATCATAGCATTTGTTTTATTGAGCAAAACCATACCAAGGAATGCACGCCCTTCATAAATGACCATGTTGCTATCCCTTCGCGAATATTCAATGCCAGGGAAAGGAAAACGATTGGATACAATTTCCAGATGCAATTCGCCATCTTCAGGATTATGGATAAATATTTCATCAGGTGCATCGCACACGCTGCAATCTCTTCCTTCCAGAATATAAAAAGGCGTTTTTCCATTATTAGGAAGGTATCCCAGAATCTTTAAATGCGATAATGGAGTTTCAAAACTACTTCCATCGGAAAAAACCAGTTTTTTGCCCCTTACTTTTGTGGAATCCGGATTGATCTGCGCACTTAAAGGCAGAACAATGAGTGTTGTAAATATGATTAGTAATAGTTTCATTTATTAGCCCTTGTTTTCCTCTTCAATAAAATAGAATGCAGCAAATAATGATTCCCATTCAGGCCAATCCTCCTTTTTTAAACGAATGATCTGTCCGTGATAATTGATGTGCATACTTAATCCATCCTTGGCAGCATTTGAAAATGAAGAGGGATAATATGATATTTCCTTTTCAAAGGCAATATCATATAC
>CAILMK010000462.1 GCA_903835275.1 uncultured bacterium
AGTGCAATGAGCAAAAAATACAAGGGCTATAGCACCATCAAGGCAGACTTTAAATACATTCTGGAAGTACAGGCCGATAAATTTAAGGAAGAACAAAAAGGTTCTTTTTCTTTAAAAGGACAAAAATTCAGGCTTGAAATGGGCGACCAAAGCGTGATGTGCGATGGAAAGGTTATCTGGACCTATCTGAAGGATGCTAACGAAGTGCAGGTCAACCGGTATGACCCTAAAGCGATGAGCATAGGGCCTAATGAAATCTTCACCATGTACGAAAAAGGATTTTTGTACGCCTATATGGGCGATGAAGGTTCTTCACAAGTGGTTGAACTTACTCCGAATGACAAAAAAGTTAATTACTTCAAGGTGAAATTATTCGTAGATAAATTAAAAAATATCATTGCCAAGGCAATGGTCTATGAAAAGAACGGCAATATCTTCACCTACGAAATATTGAACCAGGTTCCGAACTCACCGATGGCAGATAATATTTTTGTTTTTGACAAGACAAAATATCCAAAGGTGACGGTTACAGATTTGACGAAATAAATACTAAATTGAAAGATAATTGAAAGGGCGGCTTATGGCTGCCCTTTTTTGTTTTGCCATCCACACCCTCCTTCAAACTTTGTATGATAGGAATATAAAAATCGAAGTTTTTTTCTTCCCCTCCTGTATTAGGAGGGGTGGCGGAACGCCGGGGTGGTAGTGGTAATGAATATCTTCCAAATTTTCATACTTTTGCTTCTTTGAATTTAAATTCCAATGCAAGTAAAAATAATCAATACCTCCACACATCCCCTGCCTTCTTATGAAACGGCTCATGCAGCGGGAATGGATCTCCGTACAAATATAGAAAGTACACTTACTATCCGCCCGATGGAACGCACTTTAGTGGGCACAGGATTGTTTATTGAACTGCCCGTTGGAGCAGAGGCACAGATACGCCCCCGCAGCGGACTTGCCCTAAAACACGGAATAACGGTTCTCAATTCTCCCGGCACCATTGATGCTGATTACCGCGGCGAAATAAAGGTATTGCTCATTAATCTCTCCAATGAAAATTTCATCATCAATAATGGAGATCGCATCGCACAAATGATCATTTCCAAACACGAACGCGCCGAATGGCTGGAAGTGGAAGTTCTGAATGATTCCGCACGCGGCACTGGTGGGTATGGCAGTACAGGGAAGTAAATTCTCTCACCCAGTCCCTTTGCGGAGCAAAAAAATCGAAGATTTTTAAATTTCCCCACCTGTTTTTAGGAGGGCTGCCCTTTAGGGCGGGGGGGGGCTGCAAAACTTAACATCCTATTTTCAAACAGTATCATTACCTTTGATAGTGTTAATGATTAAATAATTGTTATGAAAGTAGATCTCTCGAAAATATCCACGGTCGCCCCAAAATCCATAAAAAAGGAAGCAACCAAGAAGAAGCTTGAAAAGCTTAAGCTTAAGATAAATGACCTGCAAAACCTGCTTCATGCAGAAAGCAAGCATGCCTTAATGGTCATCCTACAGGGAATGGATGCCTCCGGTAAGGATGGTGTGGTACGTCATGTTTTCGGAGCAATGAACCCGATGGGGTGCGAGGTATTTGCTTTTAAAAAGCCCACCGAAGAAGAACTTAAATACGATTTCCTCTGGCGCGTGCACAGCAAAGTCCCTCCAAAGGGGATGGCGCATATATTCAACCGCTCACACTATGAGGATGTAGTTGCGCAGAAGGTTCATTCATGGGTGGATGACAAGATAATTGCAAAGCGATACGATAACATCAATGATTTCGAGAAGCTATTGGTACAGAATGATACGGTCATACTGAAATTTTACCTGCACATTTCCAAGGAAGAACAAATAAAAAGGCTCGAAGAACGCATGAGCGATCCGGCTAAAATGTGGAAGTACAACGAAGCAGACCTTGTAGAACGCGGTTTCTGGAAAAAATACATGAACGCTTACGAATCAGCGTTCACGCATTGTTCCAAACACGGTGCATGGAATATCATTCCTTCAGATCATAACTGGTACAAGGAATATCTGATCGCCGAAAAAGTGGTGGAAGCACTGGAAGAATTGAAAATGAAATTTCCGGGAATGAAAAAAGAAAATGGTCATTAATGAAAAAGTTCTTTCATAAGCGCATCTCCGAAATAGAGCATATCCTTGCCAAGGAACCACGGTATATCCGCAAGGAAGACTTCCATACCCTTCGGACGAGTATCAAAAAAATCAAAGCGCTTTTTGAACTGCTGGAACAT
>CAILMK010000463.1 GCA_903835275.1 uncultured bacterium
ATAAAAAGGTTTTGGTTCTTTCTGCAATCCGCTCGTGGAAGTTTTAATAAATTGTATATCCTGCCCCAGGAGTTTTACGTCCTCCTTGCTCAGGCCGGAACCTGCGCCGGAAGGTGTGCCGCTTCCTTTTTCAACAGTGATCTCGTACTCCTTCGTTTTATCAGTAATGTACTTTTTCGCATTAATATCGAAGTAAGAAAACTCAAGTGAGGGGATGGTATATTTACCCATCTTCTTAGGGATAATGGTGTATTCAAAAGTCTTGGTTCCCGGTGCATCAGTCGATTTCGGGTCATACACATCCCAGTCAGGGGGCAGGTCAAGCGTGAATGCCTGCAACTGCTGTAAATTACCTGTGCCTTCTACTGTGACTCTGTAGGTGAGTGCATCATTTTCCTTGAGTTTTGTTTTATCAATATTGGCGTGTATCCTGAAGCTGCCCACCAATCCGCTATAACCGGATGGTTTGCCCGCTTCCGGAACGTCATTGATGTGAAGTGTGATTGGATTGCTCAGCACCTTTTTTCTATACTCCTGGTATTGTGGCTCATTACCAAAAGGGTTACCAAATGGATTTGAAAAAATATCAAATGGATCATTTCTCCTGCGATTGCTTCCGGGTACTTCCAAAGCAAGGGCCAATTCCATTTCAAAAGGTTCAAGGTTTATATTCCCTGAATGTTGAGGGTAAACAATGGTTTTGTAAATAACTGCTGAAAAGTATTTTTTGCCATTTTTATTCTCCGGGATTAATTGCTTATCCTCCTTGTCCGCAAGCTCCTTGGTCCAGAATCCGGTAAAATTAGGTTTCTTCGCATTCGCAACCTGCGCCTGCGCAACTTTATAGAGATAGAGTTTGTAGGTTAGGGTTATAGGTTCACCTTCGTAAGCACTGCTTTTATCGGCAGTTACAGAAATAAAATATTCGGGACCTCCATTTCCTTCTGTGCCGTCGTCCTTACCGTTTTTTTGATTTTTTGGGGCGCTGCCTTTCGTAACCTTTACGGTTATTTCATTGGATTGAAGAGTGCCTTTCTGTGTTTTGATAATTGCAGGAGGTATTTTGAATGTCCCTTCTTTTTTTGCACGCAGCCTGTAAATATAACTGAAGCTTTCGCTCATGCGCCCGTTGACGATATTGACGCTGCTGCTTTGCATGGGACCCATCAATACATCAAAGTCTGTGATTTGTGGCAACTTCAATCCCGCGCCGTTGCCTTCCACATCCCATTGAATCTGGAAAGCATCACCTACGGCAACTTCCACTTGTGCAGGGGACGCAGTGAATTTTTGCGCGTGAACGCCTATGCTTGCTGCTAGAAATAGAAATAATATGTAAAACGCTTTTCTCATTCTTTTAATCCTACCATTGTTCAGTTTTTGGGTGACTGGTTGCTTTTTCTTTCGCAGCTTTCAAAAGCATTTTCTTCTGTACTTTTTGTTCGGCGTCTTTTAATCCAACCAGTATTTTTTGTGCCTGTTCATCACTTATTTTACCTTTTTCTTCCCTGGCAGCACCTTTCTGATCCTTTTCCTTGTCTCCCTGCCCGCCTTTTTGCTGGTCTTTTTTATCTCCCTTGTCACCCTCTTTTTTGTCCTGTCCGTTTTTATCTTTCTGGTCTTTGTTCTTATCGCCGCCATTCTTCTGATCTTGTTTTTTATCCCCGTCTTTTTTGTCTTTGTTATCCTTTTTGTCCTTGTTGTTTTTATTCTTGTTCTTCTTGTTTTGCTCCTGTTCCTTTTTTAATTTCTCCAGGGCATAGCACAGATTATATTTGGCGTCCTTGTCATTGGGATTATTTTTCAGAGCGGTTTTGTATGCTTCTATGGCAGGCTCCCATTTTTTATTATCGGTATTGGCATTACCTGTATTGTAGGAAGTCATTGAGCGTTCAGGTTTTGTATTTGCATACTGCAAGGCAGATTCAAACTTTGCCTGTGCACCGCTGGTGTCTTTCTTACGATAAAGTGCATCACCGTAATTGAAATAACCCCTGAAATCCTTGCCGTCCTCATTCAATGCCTTGATGTAATCAGACAAGGCATCATCGTACTCTTTTTTCTCATAGTGCTTATTCCCTGACCTGAGGAACTGAACTTTCAACGGGGAATCCGAGCAGGAATAAAGCAATCCCGAAAATAAAATCAACAGTAAAATACGGACATAGCTACGCCTCGCAGCCACGTTGAATATTTTAAAGTAAATAGCTTTCATCTTTATTAAAATGGTTTCCAGTTAAAAAGTGTACTTTTTCTATCCGGTATTATTAATTCACAAAGTAGCAAAAACAATGCCCCTGCCAGCACCCATTGGAACTGGTCATCGTAATCAGTATATCTTTTGGATTCAATGCCTCCTTTTTTCAGTTTCGATAATTCATTGACGACATCCTCCATGGTCTGGTTGTTTTCATTTAGGCGGAAATATTTTCCTTCTCCTTTTTCGGCCAGTAGCTTAAGCATGGTATCGTCCAGTTTACTTACAACTGTCCCGCCTTTTTCATCTTTCATAAATCCGTTCATCACTCCATCCCTGTACAAAGGAATAGGTCCGCCTTGTTCGGTCCCAACGCCAATAGTGTAGATAAGTGTTCCTGCTTTATTGGCAGTTTCGGCTTGCTCTTCAGCAGCGCCTTCGTGATCTTCCCCGTCAGAGATAAGAAGTATCACCTTGGATGCCTTGCTTTTTTCACTGAAGGAAGATTGCCCGATATTGATAGCTTCTCCAAGTGCCGTTCCCTGCGTTCCTGCCAGATCCGTGGAAACATTGCTGAGGAATATTTTTGCCGCAGTGTGATCTATGGTCAGCGGCATTTGTATGTAGGCATGCCCTGCAAAAACCACCAGTGCAATACGGTCGCTTTCAAGTTTGTCAATCAGCCGCGAGGCAAGTTGCTTGGCACGCTGCATCCTGTCCGGTTTTACATCCTGTGAATTCATGGAGCGGCTAATATCCAATGCAATTACCAAGTCAATTCCTTCACGTTTTACACTTTCTATTTTGCTGCCAAGTTCAGGATTGGCTATGCCTATTGCAATACACGCTGCAGCCAGTGTAAATAAAATAAATTTCAGTATGGGTTTAAAGGTGGATTTGCCCGGCATCAATTGCGCGATCAGATCCGGATTCCCCATTTTTTTCAGGTTGCGGTTTCGCTGTATCCAATAGAAAATAAATAGCAAAGGAATGACTCCCGCTATCCATCCGTAGCGATACAAATATTCGATATGTGCGAACTTAAACAAAGTCTAAATATTCAATATTCTTTTATGGAATTGCCCTGACAACCCCATAGCGTAAAACAATTTCCAGCAATAAAAATGCGCCTGCCAATGCAGCGAAAAGATAAAACTTTTCCCCTTTGTGATGGAAGGCATTCACCTGTATTTTGGTTTTTTCAAGCTGGTCTATTTCCTTGTAAATATTTTTCAGTTTACTGTCGTTATCCGCGCGGAAGAACTTGCCATCTGTTTTTGTAGCGATGGTTTTTAAAAGCGGTTCATCTATATCTGCCTGAATCAGGGCAGTCCTTCCATCCGGAAGATGAATCTGTGCCTGGCCGTTATTTCCAAGTCCGATGGTATAAACGCGGATATGATATTTTTTTGCAAGGTCGGCAGCGGTATAGGGGTCAATGTCTCCGGTATTATTTGCTCCATCCGTCATCAGGATGATTACCTTTCCCTTGGAATCACTTTCATGCAGCCGGTCTACTGCTGTTCCCAATCCCATACCAATGGCAGTTCCATCCGACAGGTTATTATCGCCACACTTGATGCTTTTCATCTGGTTAATCAGAACAGTGTGGTCCGTAGTAGCAGGGCATAGAGTAAAACTCTCCCCTGCAAAGATCACTAGCCCGATGCGGTCATCCGGCCGGGATCGTATAAAATTGAGCGCTTCCTCCTTGGATTTTTCAATCCGGTTTGGGTGCATATCTTCGGCAAGCATGGAAAGGGATACGTCCATAGCCATGATAATATCGATTCCTTCCGTGGTGATCTGCTCATTGCTGAAGCTGGTCTGCGGACGGGCAAGGGCAATGATCAGGCAGGCAAGGCTTAACACCCTCAAAACCGGCATTGTTCTCAATGCCCATATTTTGAATTGGGAAGTTGTATTTCGGATAGCCTTCAGGTTGGAAAGAGTGAAGACAGGATTTCTTTTAGCCTTGAAAAAATACTCGTATGCCAATAACAAAGGAAGGGCAAGCAGTGCCCAAAGCCATGCCTTATCGGCAAATGTTATCGAATCGTAGAATTCCTTCATACTCTAAAAAAGCGCAAAAATAATAAAAATGCGGGTACGTTGCAGGTAATGTGCAATTGCCCGCATTGCGCAAGTAAGCAAAAATTTTGCCAAGGAAGGTTGAATTTGAGGAAAAGTGTCTTGATGCTCGCTCCACGCTTAAAAAGACATGCCATTTCTTCAAGAAATGGCATGTCTATAACTCGCGCTGTTCGGGCGTATCTTACATAAAACCTGCGAGCGGACGCTCGCAGAAGCGGATCTTCTAAACTTCCTTGTGCCTGAAACAGGTAGTTAAATGATCATTAACCATTCCGGAAGCCTGCATAAATGCATAACATATTGTAGATCCTACAAATTTGAAACCCCTTTTCAGGAGATCCTTGCTCATGGCGTCCGATTCAGCGGTGCGGGCAGGAAGTTCGCCTTGCGTTTTCCACTTATTGACCTTGGTTTTGCCCTTGGTGAACTGCCAGATATATTCTGAAAAACTGCCAAACTCCTTCTGGATGGCAAGGAAAGCCTGTGCATTGCCAATTGCTGCCCTTATTTTCAACTTGTTACGGATGATTCCTTCATCCAGCATAAGCCTTTCGTAATCGGCATCAGTAAATTTGGCAATTTTCTTTGCATCGAATCCGGCAAAAGCCTTGCGAAATCCTTCACGGCGGTTCAAAATAGTTGACCAACTTAGCCCCGCCTGAAAGGCATCCAGGACCAGATATTCAAAAAGTAAGCGGTCATCCCTAACGGGAAGGCCCCATTCTACGTCATGATAGTGTATCATCTTCTCTGTTGAAGTTGACCAGTTGCAACGTGTCTTTTCAGCCGATTTAATTTTACTTGCAGTCATATAAAGGACTGCAATTTAATGTAATTTTGTAAAAGCAAAAACCAGATCGTTCCTTCAAAAAGAATAAAAATAAAATATTTTCCCCTAATCGGCTGTGCCGGAATATGAAAACCCCCGTAATCCTTGTATTATTCATTATAATAAACCTGCCGTTATTGGCACAGGAGAAGCCGGAGGTTTGGGAAGTTATTGATTCCTTGCCCAGGAATCAGGTGCCTAAAGTTGTGCAAATGGCCTTTAAGCAAAAATATCCATCGGTTCGTCCCCTTTTCTGGTTTCAGTTGAATGATGATTATGAAGCTCAATTTGTAATGAGCGAAAAAAATGTTTCCGTGGAATTCAGCAAAGTTGGAAAATGGGTAAATACCGAAACGGTTTTGCCTGAAGAGGAATTCAGCGAAAAGATCATGGACTATGTAAGGCAAACCTATCCCAATTATGAATTGGACATGGTTATCCTTGAAGAAAGCCCGGTGGGTATATTTTATGATGTAACGATCGTAAATGAAGAAACGGACATGGAGCTTATCTTTGATTCCTCCAGCAACTTTATGCGCAAAGCAGAATCTGTGGAGTAGAACCCGATCTACTTCATTATCAATTTCATTGTCCCGATTTCTTTCTGTTCAGAATCCATGACCCTTAACAGGTAAATACCTGATGCATGTCCGTTTTTATTCAATTGGAATTGGCGGGCATTCAAATTGATTTGCGATTCAACCTTTCTTCCCATAGCATCATATAAAGCATAGGAATATGAGCCTGCATTTTGAGGCAAAACAATAGTGGTGTATTCGCTGAAAGGATTAGGACTGGCTAAAATGTTTATGTTTGCTCTGGAAAATTCTTCTACGCCGGTAAGTGTTGAGCTAAGAATGCTTGTGACAGTATTAGTGGCAACCGGTGCATTAAAGTCAAAGAAGATATCTGCAGTATTATCAATAGCAGTACCTAATGAAACATTGGAATAAGGGCGTGCTGAAAACCGGAAGTATCCCTGACTGGCTTCTTCACTCAGACTTTTTTCAGGGAGATTGATGTTTTCAAACCGGCACTCAAGTACCCCGTTAGTTATGGAATATGTACAAGGTGAACTTGAACTGATCATGTTGAATGTTTCCGGGTTTAGGCTCTTATCCAGCGTATCTTTTACAACGATTAAAAATGCAGTATCATTACCTGTATTCTGGAATTGTATTGTGTAAATCAAATTACCATTTGCCTCCTTTACTGATTTTTCATTAGGATCATATGAACTCACAACTTCTGTAATGGCGGTATCATAATTATCACCGGGTAAAGTATCCCGGGTTAATGGGGCAATGTTTGCCGAAGAAATGACGTTTTGACCAAATTGTGCTGTGGTCGGGATGCCAAATTGTGTCGTAAAATACATCACTTGTCCGGGTTTGATAGTATCAATGTTCCAGCTATACGTATTCCCTGATTTTTTACCGTATGTGGGAGTGGATTTATGATAAAAGAGCGTTGTATCCGGAGTAAAACTTACAGTGGCATTATATATTGGAAGGGTGCCTGCATTTTTAGCAGTTACATTATAATTAACGGATTTGCCGGGACGCAAACGGTTTTCATTGGTTACAGATACAGATAGGTCATAATAATCCGGTATGCTGAGTCCGAAATCTGCTGAATCCTTTGGTGAAGTTGAGTTTATTTTCGAGGAATGTGGCGATGCGGTTGTAGAAGCAGAAAACCTTGGATATACAGGAGCCAGCTTATAATTGCCACTATCAATATAAGCATCATAGTGCCCATCGGAATTTGTATAAACAATATAATTTCCCGGATTAATACTTACACCTGTGTAAGCCAAACCAAAATCACTGCCATCCATTTTTCCATTCTTGTCCTGATCCTTGAATACCGTACCAGTGATATGAAATGCTGAGCTTTTGTATTTATAAATACTTACATTGGTATAGTCGGCCGAGAGAGCCAGGTAAATATTCCCTTTTGCAGAATCAGTTCCTACACCTGCAATGACTGAAGTATTCAAGTCAGAAGAAAGCATTTGTATCCAGTTAATATTTCCATTTGCCGGCTGAATAGAAGTAAGGAAAGTACTACCACCGCTTCCTATGAGGGTGTTTTTGTCAAAGTTTGCAGTATCTAAAAATGTTCCCGCTACAATTACTTCGCCTGTTTTAGGTTGCACTGTTATAGCGCGACCCATATCATCCTCCCTGCCGCCCCAAGTTTTCATCCATTTCAATGAAAAGGATGTATCAAAACCTGCAATAAAGACATCAGATTGATTGTGAGCAATATTATTTCCATTGAAATAAATTGAATCCCTGTAAAGATCACCCGTAATAAAAAGCTCACCTGAATTCCCGAGGGCAATGTCTGCTCCTGCACTTTTACCTGTACCTGTTGCGCTCCAGGCATGTATTATTTTTCCTGAAGGATTGAATTTGGCAATGAAAACCTGGAATCCAAGTGATTTCTGATTGAGTAGTTTGAAATTCCCAAACGTTGCGAATTGGTGGACATTTCCCGTAATATAGCAATTGCCTTTGGCGTCCAATACCATATTGTTACACTGGGCATCACCGGCCTGGCTGCACCATAGGACATTTCCCTTTGAGTCAAACTTCACGAGGAAGATATTGGAAATTCCCTGCATTGGGGCAAAAAGAGTGTCTTTTCCGAATATGATGGTATCCTTAAAACTTCCCGCATAATAAATATTTCCCGACGGATCTGTTTTTATGCAGGAAACAGTACTATTTACAGCATTGGAAAAAGTTTTTACCCAGAGCGTATTTCCCTTGTCATCAATCTTGGCAAGCATGAGACTCATGCCCTTTCCATTGACGGCTGTGGTGCCCACTTTTGCAGGCAAGGTTAATACCGAACCTGCAAATATGTTTCCTGATTTATCAGAAGTAACGCACGCGCTAAAATCATCAGAAGATCCACCAATGGTACGAACCCATTTTAATTTACCATCGGAGCCATATTTGGTTAGGAATATGTCTTCATTTCCAAAGCCCTTTATAACAGTATTATCAAATCTTGCCGAATCAATAAATGATCCGGTCATGATAAGGTTCCCATTAGCATCCAGACACTGCCTGTCGGCTATTATTTCCTGGTAAGTGGCTCCAAGCTGTCCATAAGCAACAATTTTCCACCATTCAAGATTGCCCTGTGCATACAGTCCTGTCAATGAAAAAAGAAAAGGTATCAGAAGCAGTAATGAGCGGGTAGTTTTCATGGAAATCATTTTTAGCATAACAAATATACGAAAAAAAGCCCCCGTAGGTTTTATCCTCCGGGGGCTTTCAATACTTGATGTTAAAAATATCTTATGACTGCAACAATCCCTGACGGATCAGGTTCAATGCGCTTCCTGCCTTGAACCACTCTATCTGGATATCGTTGTAGGTATGGTTTACAGTAATAGTATCTGTAGTTCCATCCTTATGTGCCAATGCCAGAGTCAGCGGAATGCCTGCTGCGAATGACTGCAATCCAAGAATGGAAAGTCGGTTATTTTCCTGTATTTTATCGTAATCTGCCGGATTGGCAAAAGTCAATGCCAGCATACCTTGTTTTTTCAAATTTGTTTCATGGATACGTGCAAAGGATTTCACGATCACTGCGCGAACGCCGAGGTGGCGTGGTTCCATGGCTGCATGCTCACGGGAAGAACCTTCGCCGTAGTTTTCATCGCCTATTACCACGGACCCATGTTTATGGGCCAGATAGTAACGCGCTACATCAGGAACTGTTCCGTATTCGCCGGTCATCTGGTTTTTTACAGAGTTTGTTTTTTCAGTGTAGGCATTCAATGCGCCGATGAGGCAGTTATTGGAAATATTATCCAGGTGACCGCGATATTTCAACCATGGACCTGCCATGGAAATATGATCCGTGGTACACTTGCCTTTTGCCTTGATAAGAAGAAATAAATGTTGCAAATCAGTTCCTTCCCATGCCGGGAATGGAGCAAGCAATTGCAGACGGTCGGAATCAGCAGATACCTTGACGGTAACACTCATTCCGTTTTCTGCCGGTGCTTCATATCCTGCATCATCCACATCAAATCCCTTGACAGGAAGTTCAATGCCTTGTGGTTCATCAAAGCGAACTTCTTCACCCTTGTCATTTTTCAATGAATCAGTTAGAGGATTGAAACTGAGTTTACCTGCCAAAGCCATTGCAGTTACAATTTCCGGTGAAGCTACGAATGCGTGTGTATTTGGATTTCCGTCATTACGTTTTGCAAAGTTCCTGTTGAAGGAAGTAATGATAGAGTTTTTCTTGGTAGGATCGTTGGTATGCCTTGCCCATTGTCCGATGCATGGACCGCAGGCATTTGCCAGTACTACGCCGCCGATTTGCTCGAATGTTTGAAGCAATCCGTCGCGCTCTGTAGTGAAGCGTACCATTTCAGAACCGGGAGTAACGGTGAATTCCGCTTTCGCCTTGATTCCTTTATTTATAGCCTGTGTTGCAATGGAAGCCGCACGGGTTAAATCTTCATAAGAGGAATTGGTGCAGGAACCGATCAGTCCTACTTCCAGTTCTTCAGGCCAGCCATGTTCTTTTGCAGCAGCGGCAAATTGTGAAATAGGCCATGCAGCATCAGGAGTGAAAGGTCCGTTGATATGTGGTTCCAGTTCAGAAAGATTGATCTCAATCAGTTGATCGAAATAATCCTTTGGATTTGCATAAACTTCATCATCTGCACGGAGGTGTTTGCGTACACCATCTGCAAGATCGGCAACTTCTTTTCTGCTTGTCTGGCGGAGGTAAGCGCCCATTTTATCATCGTACCCGAATACGGAAGTGGTTGCGCCAATTTCCGCACCCATATTACATATCGTGCCTTTCCCTGTGCAGGAAATAGCATCTGCGCCTTCACCAAAATATTCCACAATGGCACCGGTACCACCCTTAACGGTAAGGATACCAGCCACTTTTAAAATTACATCTTTAGCAGAAGCCCAACCGCTGAGTTTTCCGGTCAGTTTTACGCCGATAACTTTCGGCATTTTCAGCTCCCATGCCATGCCGGTCATAACGTCAACAGCATCCGCACCACCTACACCGATGGCTACCATTCCGAGACCACCCGCGTTTGGCGTGTGTGAATCAGTTCCTATCATCATTCCACCCGGGAAAGCGTAATTTTCCAATACCACCTGGTGAATAATTCCGGCACCCGGTTTCCAGAAACCAAGTCCGTATTTATTACATACAGATGATAGGAAGCTATATACTTCTTCGTTTTCATGAACGGCTTGTTTCAAATCCGCAACCGCGCCAACTTTAGCCTGGATCAGGTGATCGCAATGGACAGTACTTGGAACAGCAGCAGTATCGCGACCGCAAAGCATGAATTGCAAAAGAGCCATTTGAGCCGTTGCATCCTGCATCGCCACGCGGTCGGGAGCAAAATCTACGTAATCTTTTCCGCGGGTACGGGCTTTTTCTGCCTGACCGTCAAAAAGATGTGAGTAAAGGATTTTTTCAGTGAGTGTAAGCGGTTTGCCTACTACTTTGCGTGCAGCCTCGATGCGGCTTGGAAGTTTTTCATAAACGCTGCGAATGAGATCTAGATCGAAAAGCATATTTATAAGTTTTAATTTTCTAACAGATAAGGACTAAGCGGCTCTTTTGCCACCCAATTTTGCCGCAAAGGTACGGATTATTTAAAGGAAATGTAATGGAGTATGAATTTTGACGGGGGCACCTCAAACTTTATGCTTCGTCTCAGCAATAATTTTTAAAATTTCTTCTTGGACTTCTTTAGTTCATCGTCATTCTAATTAAGAAGCATTAAAATTCATCCAATCCATTTCCGGCAAACTCCCGTATATTTGTGTAAAGTAAAGGAATGAAGACGTGTTTAATTATAATGGCTTTATTGTTTGCTAAATGCCAAACGGAAAGCCAAACTAAAAAGATGGAAAAGATGCCCAACCCCTATTATTCAAGAACGGATACCACTAAGCTGAATGTTAGCGATGCCGAATGGAAAAAAGTGCTTCCTGAAGATGTTTACTACATCGCCCGCAATAAAGGCACTGAACGTCCCTTTACCGGAAAGTATAACGATTTTGAAGGCTTGGGGACTTATTATTGTGCTGCCTGTGGCAATGCTCTTTTTAAAAGCGATTCAAAATTTGCGAGTGGTTGCGGTTGGCCCAGCTTTTTCGAAACGATCCGTAAGAACAGCGTGGAATACCATACTGATAAGTCCCACGGCATGATCAGGACAGAAGTGCTCTGCGGACGTTGTGGTGCCCACCTTGGACACGTATTCGATGACGGACCTCCTCCAACGCACAAAAGGTTTTGTATGAATTCAATAGTGCTGGATTTTGAAGGGGATAAACAAGGACGTTGATTTTTATCAGCCTTACTTTTTTCATTGATCAGTCACGACGCTCTCAGTTGCCTTTAATGTTGTTTTAATCATTGGCATTTTTCGAGTTTTGAAAGGCCTTGAATTAAATAGCGTGAAAAAAATCTTGAAGGGTTGGGGCGTGAAAACAAAACCTTGTCCGAGCCATAATAACATTAGGATTGTGGAAACCGAAGCAGCGAGTTTGGTTTTGTTTAGCGGCGGGTGGAAAGATTTTTAGCTATTTCATTCACAGCCTTGATCTTTTTGTTTCTTTTTGTATCAAGACAAAAAGAAAATTGTGTGCTAGTTTTCGCAAAGCATTTTCTCGAACAATATGACTGAAATTTACTTATTCAATTCCCTCTTAAGCTTTGGCTTAACGATCCTTTGATATAGCGGCTTAAAATAAATTTCTATTCCAAGATCCACCCAGGGCGCAGTAACTCCTTTTTCAGGAGCAAGCGTCATTCCAAGGGATCCGCCGATCCCAAGCCAGTAAAGCAATTTATAGCTGCCGCTGATATAGGGGCATAGCAATGGAAAATAACTTGTGCCGATTTTATAGTCGGTGCCCGATGGATCGGTATAACGGTTGTAAATCCTGCCAATGCCGGTTTTATTCCCAAGATTGAATTCCCATTTTTCAGTCTCGTAAAATGTATATTCTGTATAGACGGCTACATAACCCATTTTCAGTCTGCCGCGGACGTCCTTTCCGAAATAAGATACATTTTCATCCAGACTGGAACCCAATGAATAATAGCTCAATCCAACGGTGTATTTACCCTGCCATTGGACGCCGGCTTTTATACCCGAAAAGTTTACATTATGCCCCCGCACAGCCGTGTTGAATCCATCCAATCCGAAATCCGGTTCAAGATTTTTAAATACCAGGATCGAATCAAATGTATTTGCATTACAATTGAGACAGAGCAAGGTAAAAAAGAGGAGTGGTAGCCCTTTTTTCATTGCTGCAAAAGTAAGTGCAAATATTTAGAAAAAAAACTTCGGCAGATAGACATTAAACTACAGGTTTCAATTATTGCAGATGAGATGCTTAGTTTAATGTATAAACGAAAAACATAATGATTTCGTATGTTTGAAAGGAGATAATTGAAAAAACCCTTCTGCGGCACCCTGCAATTTATGAGAGTGCCGCAGATTTCGTAAAGAGCTTACTTATTGTGTGAGCAAGGCAGATTACGGGTTTTTGAAAACATATAAAGGTAGAAAGACGTTAAGGCAACATGATTAGCCGAAACGTTTTCTCGCGATCTACGACTTCAAAATTAACAATCAATCACTTGAAAACATCGAAATCATAGGTTTATTATTTCACGGATATAATCTGCCCCTCTTCTATGGTATAATTGGCATTGGATACAATTTTTGCCTGAGGTTCCAGTTTGCCAAATACTTCAGCGCTATCATTGCCTTTGTTTCCTTCGCTCACATCAATCAAACGGGCTTTATTGTCTTTTATCGTTACTACATACTTGCGTTCGGTAGTTGTTACAATGGCTGTATTCGGTACTTTGAATGCCAGGGCATTGCCCGGAGCAGGAATCAATACCTCAGCATACATTCCTCCCTTTAGTAACCTGTCAGGATTTGCAACATCCACCTCAATGGTTTCCGCCCTGAATTTTTCACTTAGTGAGCCCGAGGAGCGGCTAATCGTTCCTTTGAAATCGTGCCCAGGCAATGCATTCACTTTGAAATGTACTGTTGAACCATCATTAACTTGTGTGCTGTATTCCTCGGGCAGATTAATAATGAGGCGAAGTTTGCTTTGCTGTTGTAATACGAGCATTGGCTTGCCGTTACTTTGACTGCCGGGACCTACCAAAGCACCCGGATGCACATTACGTTCTGTTATCACGCCATCAAATGGTGCTGTAACGGTCAGGTAGGAAATAATGCTTTCCTGTCCCTTGAAATTCGCCATTTCCCCCTGCATGGTGGCACTGTCACCGATCATTTTTGAATAAGCCGATTGAAGATCATATTGGGATACTGTACCGGGTGTTTTGCTGGTTTGCAAAAGACGATTATAATGATCCCTGGATGTTTGATACACTGAAACCGATTGCATATATCTCAGTTTATCCGCGGATAATTTCTGGCTCAATTCAGGTGCGTCAAGATTCATCAGTACTTGTCCTTTGTGAACCACTGATCCGCGGTCCACAAGAACATCGCGAATAAATCCATTTACCTTTGGAAATATCTGTACGAACTCAAAAGGCTCAAGTATGCCCGGTAATTTTATATTCTCCTTTACAGGTCGCGCTTCAATATCAATGACCTTATAATTATCAGATTTTGAATTTTCTTTTTCATCTTTTTTCTTTTCCGATGAACAGGATGAAAAGGTTAAGCAGAAAAATGAAAGAAATAAAATTCTTCCTGAGGCTGTCATTACGAGGGAGTGTAACGACCGTGGTAATCTGTACAGATTGCTTCTCCCGATAAATCGGGCTCGCAATGACAATATGTTCATATAAATAAATTTCTTCATGATTTAATTAGTAATTGTGTTTGGTAAAAGTGAAGGTGTTTTCAAAGTGGATTTTCTCTGCGCCCATGCATAACATTGCGGAACGATGAATAACGCTGCGATGGTAGAGGCTATTAATCCTCCTATTACCGCGCGTCCCAGTGGAGCGGTCTGGTCACCTGCTTCGCCGAGTCCGCTTGCCAT
>CAILMK010000464.1 GCA_903835275.1 uncultured bacterium
AAATTAAGATCTATGGCAGGAACAATCATATGCTGTTGCTGAGTATAAGGCAGGGACATTGTAAAAGGACCTGTTCCGCCATAATATTCAATCCCACCGGAGATAACCTTAGTTATTGCGTAAGACAATTTAATATTCGGGGAAAAGAACAAACCTTTTCCCTGATCAGGTCCCTTAAAACTTATATCCATGGTAGGATTAAATGCCCAGTAAAATCCGCCAAGTGTTTGGTCTATGATTGGCCTGATTTCCATCGTGACAGTATTAGGTGAGTATTGTTCCCGCTGATAACCTCCTTCCAGGGATAAACTCAATCCTACAGGAATATTCCATTTTTCCGGCGCCGTAAACCTCGGGCGAATATGATCCCCCACCCATTGGTAGCCATTGCCTGAATGATAATTGGTAAAAACATAAAAGCCAAGTTCCATCCACGAGCAAATTCCGGTAGTTATTTCAAGCGTTTCCCTGATGGAATGATCTGAAGGTACTCCATCAGAACTTTCTGCTGAAAGTCCGTGAGCGGAATAATTTGAGTGCAGTTCTACCATGGTTGTCCCTGCAGCTGTCAGTTTTGAACCATACACCTGTATCTCATAATTATCTTGCGCACTCACATTTATCCATGAAAACATGATGAACATTAGTGTGGCAAAACTGAGAAACTTCACTCTTAAAATTTGAATATTTTAAATTTCGCTATTCCCGCTTTCTGCAAAAAATATTGCATGGAAGTCCTGAGTACACCCATTCCGTAAACGGCACTTCTTTTAAAATTGATGGAGGATGCCTCAGGAAAATATTTCGTTGGGCAAGTTACTTCAGCAATTTCAAATCCGGCATAAAAAACCTGCGCGGTAATTTCATTATCAAAAACGAAATCATCCGATAGAAGATGATAATCTATTTTCTGCAAAACCTCCCTCGAATATGCTCTGTACCCTGTATGATACTCGGATAGTTTCTGGTTCATCAGGATATTTTGCGAGAGCGTCAGGAAGCGATTGAAGAAATATTTATACAAAGGCATTCCACCTTTCAGTGCGCCTTTGCCAAGTATACGGGAAGCAAAAACCACAGGGAATAATCCGCTGCCAATAATGTTTGCGATAGCAGGAATCAGCAATGGAGTATACTGGTAATCCGGATGCAGCATGATGACAATATCAGCACCTATTTCAAGGGCTTTATCGTAGCAACTTTTCTGATTGCCGCCATATCCTTTGTTTTTTTCATGACTGATGATATGTTTGATCCCTAATTTTTTCCCAACTTCCACTGTATTATCCTTGCTTGCATCATCAACAAGTATTACGTCGTCAACAATATCAAAAGGGATCTCATTATAGGTCATTTCAAGAGTCATTCCTGCATTGTATGCAGGAAGAACAACAACTACTTTCTTATTTTTTATCATGGGTAAAAATTCTCTTTAAAAACTCAATCAGTACTACTCCATCATTCAATGCAATTAAACTCTTATTTTGAATTGCCATGCCCTTTAGGGCGTCGAATAACAAATTGTAAACCTTAAAGGGCTTTAGCCCAAATTTGCTCTCTAAATTGGGCTAAAGCCCAAAATATATTCCTTCGTTATCCACGGCTTAAAAGCCGTGGCAATTCATTAACACATTAACTTAATGACATTACACCAACCATTCAAGGCATCCATTTTATTTCTTCAGCTCCTGCATCAAAGGATATTTTCCGTGCAAGGACGAATAGATAATCTGAAAGACGATTTAGATATTTTATCATTAAGGGTTCTACTTGTTCATGCTCTCCAAGGCCGACAGTAAGCCTTTCCGCTCTGCGGCAAACGCACCTTGCTACATGGCAATAAGAAGAAGCTAAATTTCCTCCGGGAAGAATGAAATTTGTCAGTTCCGGAAGGATCTCATTCATCCTGTCAATTTCCTTTTCCAACAACACAATATCCTCCTCAGAAATATCAGGAAGTTTCATTTTGTTTTTTTCCGGATGAGCCGCCAGATGTGAACCTACCGTAAACAGATTATTCTGTATTTTATTGAGGACTTCCTGCGCAACAGGTTCTTTATAAGCATCACGAACTACGCCCAGGAATGAATTCAATTCATCAACTGTTCCGTACGCATGGATACGTTCATTATTCTTGGAAACCTTTACTCCACCTATGAGTGAAGTACTGCCCTTATCTCCTTTTTTAGTGTAAATTTTCATGGGCTTTTAGTTTAAATGATCTCCTTCAATCAAGCCGTCCTTCAAGCGTACAATTCTTTTTGCCTGCGCTGCAATATCGTGTTCGTGAGTAACGATGATAATGGTTTGTCCGCTTTGGTGCAAAACAGAAAATAATTCCATGATCTCCTCAGAGGTTTTAGAATCCAGGTTACCTGTCGGCTCATCCGCAAGTATCAGGGAAGGATTATTCACTAATGCACGTGCAATGGCAACCCTTTGTCTCTGTCCGCCGGAAAGTTCATTCGGCTTGTGCATCATTCTATCAGCAAGTCCAACGCTTTCGAGTTTTTGCTTTGCAATTTCCAGACGCTCTTTCTTTGGAACACCGGCATAAACCAATGGAAGGGCAACATTTTCAAGTGCATTTATTCGCGGAATCAGATTAAAGGTCTGGAATACAAATCCAATTTCAGTATTGCGAATTCCTGCCAATTCCTCGTCCATCATTTTGCTGACATCCTTGTTATTCAGAATGTATGTTCCTCCGCTGGGAGTATCGAGACAACCGATAATATTCATCAGGGTGGATTTTCCTGAACCGGAAGCCCCTATCAATGCAACATATTCATTCTTATCCACAGAAAGACTGACCGACTTTAAAGCGGTAATATCCACATCCCCGATCTTGTAAATACGGGAAATATTTTCAGTTTGAATAAGTGATGGCATAAAACATAATGACCGCCTTATTCGCGGTCAATTACTTTTGGCATTTTAAAATAATCCGAATCCTTTTGGGGAGCATTTTTCAATGCCTGTTCCTTCGTTACCGGAGGAATTGGCACATCCTCACGGAAAACATTAATTTCCTCGGTTAAAAAGATCAGCGGCTCCTCATTGGTGGTATCCACTTCGTTTAGCTTTTCGCACATAGTGAGGATATTGCTCAGGTCCACCTGAAGCTTTTGCTTTTCAGCTTCGCTGAAACTAAGCCTTGCCAGCGCAGCCACCCTTTCAACTGTATCTTTATCTATTTTCATTAGTGATGCAAAATTAGTTAATTCCTAGGAAAGGGACAAGGGGCGATTTGATTGCGGATTGCGGATTGTGGATTGCGGATTTCAGCTCTTATCATGAACGATTTTGTAGGGTCGACCCTCGTGGTCGCCCAAGAATGTAAAAGGGCGACCGCAATCCCGAAGATTCGGGACTACAATACCGCAGTAAATTAATTTTCCACCTTCCCTTCATTGTAAACATCACCCTGTTTATCTTTGCCAGAGTTTGGGATTTTACAAAAAATAAAAAATAATCCCGTAATGATTTAAGAGCTCGAATTTTATGAAGGATATAGTAGTTAGCGGCGCACGCCCTACAGGAAATTTACACCTTGGAAATTACCTCGGGGCCGTAAAACAGTTTGTAAAAATGCAGGATGCCTATACCTGCTTCTTTTTTATTGCCGATTATCATTCGTTGACTACGCATCCGAATCCAAAGGATTTGCATAATGATGCACGGACTGTACTCATAGAATACCTTGCCGCAGGAGTTGATCCTGAAAAGGTTACACTCTACTTACAAAGCGATCTACCTCAAATTCCGGAGCTATATCTTTTCCTGAATATGCATGCTTATGTCGGTGAACTGGAACGTGTACCTACCTTTAAGGAAAAAGTAAGAACCCAGCCTGATAACGTAAATGCCGGACTCCTTACCTACCCTACACTGATGGCGGCTGATATTTTGATGCACAAAGGCACAAAAGTACCCGTAGGAAAAGACCAGGAACAGCACCTTGAAATGGCAAGGGTTTTTGCACGAAGGTTCAATAATTTATATGGGAAGGAAATATTACCGGAACCCATTGCCTTTAATATGGGTAATGAACTCGTAAAAGTTCCCGGACTCAACGGCGCAGGGAAAATGAGCAAAAGTGATGACGGAAGCACCGCTATTTTCCTCAAGGATACACCGAAGGAACTCTCAAAAAAGATCATGCGCGCTGTTACCGATACGGGACCTACAGAACCCAATCAACCAAAAGCGGAAGGTGTTGCAAATCTTTTTACATTAATGGGTTATGTGTCCACTCCTGAAGTGGTAGCGCATTTTGAAACTGAATATAATGAGATGCGCGTGCGCTATGGAGATATGAAAAAGCAACTCGCTGAAGACATGGCGAATTACCTTACTCCAATACGCGAAAAAATAGAAGACCTTTCTAAAAATGACGCTTACCTGAAAAAAGTCGCGGAGGACGGCGCTGAAAAAGCGCGCGAAAGCGCAAAGAAAACAATCGATGAAATACGTTCTGTAATCGGATTTAAAAGTTTTTAATACAATGGATAAAAATTTCAAACACATCGCGGTTGCCGGTAATATCGGCGCGGGCAAGACCACACTCACCGAACTTTTATCCAAACATTACGGATGGACACCTCATTATGAACAGGTTGAAAACAATCCATATATTGATGATTTCTATTCAGATATGGAGCGTTGGAGCTTCCATATGCAGATTTATTATTTGAATAACCGTTTTCAACAAATAATAAAAATAAAATCCGGGCAACATACTGTTATTCAAGATCGTACCATTTATGAAGATGCTTATATTTTTGCCCCTAACCTGCATGATATGGGCCTGATGAATAAGCGGGATTATGAAAATTACATTAGTTTGTATGAGACTGTCCAGCAGTTAATTTCCCCTCCGGATCTTCTTATTTATTTAAAAGGTTCTGTTCCGGCATTGGTTAAC
>CAILMK010000465.1 GCA_903835275.1 uncultured bacterium
AGGAAAATCTGAATTACTGAGGTTATATAGTGAAAATTTGAATGAGGGTTTGTTTTAAAATATTGAATGTGAAGGAATTGACAAATACGCAATCCTCGTAGGTTTCCAAAACCCACGAGGATTTTTCACTTCCCGGTGCAGCGGACAAAGTTGCCAACTTTTGAAAAGTTGGCAACTTTAATGAATCCAGTCACGAGCACTCGCGGCTTTTGGCGTAGGGTTGAAACCCCACGCTATTAAGGATGAAAAAGAAAATATAGGGTCTAAACCCAATATTTCTGAAGCTCTGAGTTTCTGAATAGGATAGGGTTGAAACCCTATCCTATCCCTTGCTCCTTATTGCTTACCACTTACTCCTTATCCCTTTTTACTTACCCCTTACTCCTCCCCCCTAAATGTGAGAATCATATAACTTTTTTCAGAAATCCTATAACGATTTCAAAATCTAATTACCGCAAATTTGTCCTGTTATTAGAAATAAAACAAAGACGATAACGATTTAACATACGTATTAACCAATTAAAAAGATAATTTTATGAACACAGGAAAAGTTTTATTAGGAGTATTGGCAGGTGTAGCTGCAGGAGCCATTTTAGGAATATTACTTGCACCGGACAAGGGTTCCGTTACAAGGGATAATATCAGCAAAAAAGGTCAGGATTATGCAGACAACCTGAAGCAAAAACTGAGCGACCTGATCAGCGGTGCCAGCGATAAATTTGATGCTATGAAAGATGATGCAAGGAACCTTGCTGAAAAGGGCAAATCCGAGTATGAAAGTGCGAAAAAAGACGGCAAGTCAATTGCACATTCCGCAATCAACCAGTTATAAGGATCATTCAACAATACCGTCATGGAAGAGAAAGCAACGATCATAGAATCCCTTGTTGAAAAGGCGGAAGCCTACGGCAAAACCAACATTGACTTATTCAAGCTAAAGGCAGTGGATAAATCAGCTGATGTTGCTTCAACGGTCATTGCCAACCTCAGTGTCCTGACGGTATTGTTGTTGTTTATAGTAATGGGAAGTATCGGTATTGCCTTATGGATCGGTGATCTGCTTGGGAAAGCTTCTTATGGATTTTTTATCGTGGCGGGATTTTACGGCATTATTACACTGGCATTGCAAGTCTTTAAAAAGGAGTTGCTCAAAATGCCACTGAATAATTCCATCATTTTTAATTTCCTTAAATAATCAAAAACATGATGCAAAATAATGCCTCCGCCATGCTGAAAGACAGGATACAATTCCTGGAAAGGAAATCCGAACTGGAATATCAGATCTTACACGCTGAAATTAAACTCAGCATGGAAAAGCTGAAACCGCTGAACATCATTAAAAACACATTTGCAGAGGTCATCCATTCTCCGAACCTTAGACAAAATACAATGAATTCTGTGATTGGCCTTGTTACCGGATATTTCACTGAAAAGGTTGTTGTGGGCCCTACATATAATCCCATTAAAAAGATATTCGGCATCCTGCTGGAGGCGGTGGTGGCAAATGCAGTAGCAAAGAATTTTGAAACCATTAAAGATACAGGAGCCATTTTATTCAAACGGCTTTTCAAGAAGAACCATAAGAATGATTCATTCCAATACAATTAAACTTTAAAAACAATTATGAGAAACTCAAAAACAATTATTAACACACTCCGCAGCGCAGTATTTGTATGTGGAATTGCACTTACTATGTCATCGTGCAACAACGGCGCGAAAACAGATCAGGATACCAAGGCAACTGCCGATGAACACAATGATGCTAAATACGACAGCAGCAAAAACAAGGATGATGCAGCATTCCTCGTGGAAGCGGCATCCATCAATATGAAAGAAATAAAACTCGGGCAACTGGCACAACAACAAGGCTCTTTGCAAGAGGTAAAGAACCTTGGCAAAATGATGGAAGATGCACATACAAAAGCACAGAGCGATCTTGTAGCTCTTGCAGCAAAGAAACAAATTACCCTTCCTGACAGCATCACTGCAAAAGGAACCGAAGCTTATAATAAGCTTAACGAAAAGAAAGGTAATGATTTCGATAAAAGATATTGTGATATGATGGTGAAAGGCCATAAGAAAGCAATAGAAAAATTTGAAAAAGCCGCAGCGGAT
>CAILMK010000466.1 GCA_903835275.1 uncultured bacterium
AAAATAATTATTTTTTATCCTGCAATGCCGATGATAATTTTAAACGCCTAACCAATTCAATTTCCTGCCAGTATTCCGATTTTTTTGTCAAAAACAGCACGACTTCTATGCCTAAATATGATGTTCGCGATTTCAATCTTACATGGGATCATAATACCTATTTGTACCCAATGAAGGGAACCGAATATACAAAGTATGAAGCCAAGCCATTTTATTTCCAATACAAAAATCCGGATACTGCTGCCGTTAGAAAAAGACCTATCCTGAGCATCTTATTTACCAAAGAACAGTGGCAGGAATATGGAATTGATAAACACTCTGTTTTTTATCCCATTTCGGATACAAAGGAAAAACAGCCTTATATAAACTACGTTTACATTACTGACAATGATAAAAACGAATACAATCCCGGCAGGAAACATATCGTTATCTATAACCTCTTCGGAAACCTCGATGTGAATAATTACAAGTTTGATCTATCCGGTGATTTGGAAAAATATATTCCTGAAGGTTCATCGTACGTTTTGAAAGATGTACAAAACTATCACGCAGCTAATCCGGAGGCGCAGGGCATCTTTAAAAAGAACACTAAAATACTTGCCGATCTTGCTCCCGGACAAACAGTGGAAGTTCCAAAAATGAAAGATGGTTCCCTGCCTGCGGGTATTCGTATTCCGAGGCATACTTGCCCTAAGTTTATCGTTTATACCGTGGATTTCTTTCCTTATGAAGTATTCGTTAAAAAGGAAGATTTGGGTAGTGGGAAAATTAAACTGACCGCCTTTGTAAAACCAAAAGGGCAGTATTTTAACCTTGAAAAATTTGAATACAAATGGGAAAATGCTTCCGGGAATGCAACTGACCTTAACGAAATAACTGTTGATGAAAAAAACATCAGCAATATTACACTTGTAGTAACCGATATTCAAACCGGAACCAGCATCCGCAAGGGCTTATAAAAAAGAACAGCCCGGAAAAACCGGGCTGTTGCAAACAAAACTACAAACTTTTATAAATTACATCTCAAGTACAAAATATTTGTGCTCACCACTGGGTAAATATCCTTCCACCATTACTCCACCCTGCTTGTTTTCCAGCATACGGTAAACATCATTGGAAGAATACACTCCGTTTTTATCAATGCTGGTGATGGTAAATCCAAGCGGAATTCCCGCTTCCTTCAGTTTACCGTTTCCAAGTTCCTTTACTTTTATTCCGTTACCTACCTTGAGTTTTTTCATATCTGCTTCAGAAGCCGTTACAAATTCTGCTCCAAGCAATTTATGCAGTTCCTCTGTGGCGCTTACCACCGGACCGGTTTTACCATCCTTGTTTCTAAGGATCACGGTTACATCTTTTGTTGTTCCTTCCCTGTCTATGGTAATGGCAACTTCGTCGCCGGGCTTATGACTGCCAATATTCTCCTGCAGGGTGGAAACGCTGTTCACTTCATGTCCATCCACTTTAAGGATTACGTCGCCTTGCTTGATTCCCGCAACTGCTGCTGCACCTTTATCGGTCAATGCTTCCACATACACGCCTTTGGTACTCTTCAAATCCTTTTCCTGGGATAGTTTATAGTCAACATCCTTGATGTTTACTCCAAGGAAACCCCTTTGAACTTCACCAAATTGCATCAGGTCATTTACAACTTTGTTTGCAATATTTACAGGCACGGCAAATGAATAACCGGAATAGGAACCCGTTTCTGACGCAATGGCAGAATTAATTCCCACCAGTTCGCCCTTGGTATTGATCAGCGCGCCTCCGCTATTACCCGGATTTACAGCTGCATCTGTTTGAATAAAGGACTCAATGGAGGCGATTCCTCTGCCCGGCATTCCCAGGCTACGGCCTTTTGCACTCACGATACCTGCAGTAACCGTAGAAGTAAGGTTAAATGGATTGCCGACAGCAAGTACCCACTCTCCTACCCGAACGTTATCAGAATTACCAAACTTTATTGGCGTTAATCCATCCGCATTGATTTTCAATAGAGCAATATCTGTATTGGGATCTGCACCAATTACGTCTGCTTTATAGGCTCTTTTATCATTGAGAACAACCTCAATTTCCGAAGCATCTTTAATAACGTGGTTATTGGTAATTATATAGCCCTTTTCAGAGATAATAACCCCTGAACCACTGGCTTCCTCAGGCCCCTGTTCCGGCGCCTTGAATCCAAACTGATTGCCAAAAAGCTCATCCAACGGATTGCGTTGTTGCTGTGCCTGACCATCGCTGTTTTTTGCATTGATTTTCACCTTTATATAAACAACAGTTGGTGTAACTGCCTCAGATACATCGGTAAAATCAAAGGTTGGAACATTAATGGTTTTAATATCATAGCTCGCCGTCCTTGCGTTTAAAGGAGTTCCGAACATGGTGGCGCCTTTATTAGTATACATAAAATTGTATGCGCCAAGGCTAAATGCACCGCCTATTGCGGCAACAAATACCAGTAGTAAAAATCTCTTTAGTTTCTCCATATCTTTGTAA
>CAILMK010000467.1 GCA_903835275.1 uncultured bacterium
AATCCATTAGACGATCCACCTAATGGGGAAATGGATACCTGCCCGAGCAAATTTGAATTCAGCTGGGCTTTAAGATGACAAGCAAAAAATGGAAATACAAGGCAGAGTAATGCGAGTTTTTTCATTAAAAGAAACTATTTAGTGCGTCAAAAATAATAAAATTCAGGATATTAAGAAAATTATTAAATTAAATAAGCGTTAAAAAAATGAACTACCACCTTAGAAAATTTTTGATTATATTTGAATTAAAAATAACAAGCCTATGAAACATCTATTAAATGCATTTATCCTTTGCCTGACTCTCCTTATTGGCAGTATAGACCTTAAAGCGCAGCAGCAATTTATAGGCATAAAGTTCGGAGCCGGACCTGTTTCAATTGTTAGTTCGGAACTAAATAATCCCAGTTCCGGTGAAGGTATAAGCACCGGATTGCTATACAATTACCTGGCAAAAAGCAGGTTTACTTTTGGCACAGAACTGCTTTATGAAAGAAGGGGCTATGCAGACAGGTATTTCCTAAATATGTTTGATCCTTCCGGACCAAAAGCTACTGTACCCACCTATTTTGAATATCTGTGCCTGCCGGTTTCAGCAGGCTATACTTTTGGCAATAGATTTCACGTTAAGCCAAGTGTTGGCGTCTGTCCGGGAATTCTTGTAAGGGCTACCACTACTTATGATGCCACAGGGATTTATCAACCTGATTTTGCAAACAATTACAAGCCAACTTATAAAACAGTAGATATTAAAAACACTGCCAGCGATTTCAACTTTTCAGTGTTTGCTGATATTTCATTTGGGTATAACATCTCCAGGCAAATGGATGTTTCGCTTTCCACGCGTTTCCAAGAGGGACTTACTCCCATATTAAAAAGTGATTCCAAGCCATTTTGGAACAATGATCTATATCTTTGCCTTGGGCTGAGGTATTGTTTGACCAAATAAACTAACTTCAATTAGAAAAAACAACCAAATGGAACTTCGCTTGAAAGCGCTTATCCTTTTCCTGATACTACTCGTATGCAACATACATCTTAGGGCACAGAGCCAGTTTATTGGCATAAAGGGAGGACTTGGGCCAGTATTGATGCAAGACCAAGGTCTGCATCTGGCCCGGCAAGGCTTCGCCTTTGGATTAGTATATAATTACCAGAAGAAAAGCAGGTTTACCTTTGGAGCAGAATTGCTTTATGAAAGACACGGATATGGAGATGATTATACTATTCAGCAAAGCGACGGAAGATTAGAGAAATATTTGGCACTTACAAACTTTAATTATATCACCACTCCTATTCTCATTGGTTATACTTTTGGCAATAAATTCTATTTGAAACCAAGCATAGGATTATCTCCCGGTTTCTTGGTAACAGCGACCTCAAGCTACCTTACTTTCCAGGAACCATTTTTTGATACTACTTATCGTAAATTCACCGGCATCAAGACAGTGGACATAAAAAACGCAGTAAATACTTTCAATCTTTCTGCAATGGCTGATATAACCATTGGGTGCCATATTACAGGACACCTTGATCAGTTTTTATCCGTTCGTTTTCAGGGTGGCTTAACTTCAATTTCAAGAGATAAAACAATTCAAATGTGGAATAACGATACTTACTTTAGCTTTGGTATAAGGTATAGTTTAACAAAATAAATCCTGCACAAGTATCATTTATTGATTCTGTGATTACATTTGTATTGATCACAAAACCAGTATTAAATGAGAATAAAGCCGACCGAACAGGTTTATGAGCATTACACCCCGGAAGATTTCAAGGTCTGGGGGACTTTATTTAACAGGCAAATGGAAGCTTTGGAGCCTCTTGTATGCAGCGAATATCTGGATGCCCTGAAAACAGTCCAATTCACCCCTGAAAAAATTCCTGATTTTATTGAAGTTAGTAAAATCCTCAATGAAAAAACAGGATGGGGTCTCACTGTGGTTCCTAATATTGTCCCGGCAAAGGAGTTTTTTGAATCCTTAGCTATTAAAAAATTTACTGCTACGTGTTGGATTCGCACCATGGAGCAACTGGAATATATAGAAGAGCCCGATATGTTCCATGACGTATTCGCACATGTGCCTTTGCTCAGCAATCAATCCTACGTAGATTTCTTCGCAGGATTCAGCCAAATGGCTCTCGATTTCCATGAAGACCCGATTGCACTGGAATTACTTGGGCGCGTGTATTGGTTCACTATAGAATTCGGGCTGATGCGTGACAGGGATAAATTGAAAATTTACGGCGCGGGTATTATTTCCTCCCATGGAGAAACCTATCATTGCCTGAGTAATAAAACAGAGAAAATAGATTTCGATGTCGCAACCATGATAAACACTCCTTACAGGAATGACATTATGCAGGATAAATATTTCGTAGTGGAATCCTTCGATCAATTGTACGCCTCACTGCCGGAAATACGGAAATTGCTCGAGGAGAAAATGGATGGACGTTAATATTTGCCATACTTAAAAGATTCACTGTATTTTACACCCAAAGATCTCTATAACAAACTGTCCTGTAAACTTCTATTTCCTTATTTTCACTGTATCAGAAAGATGAATACTTCCCATGTCTATATAGATAAATGAAGATGAAATCTGCATAAAATAAATTTTCCCGTCGTAATTATTTCTGAATCTTTACACTATACACGATCGAAAAAAAATATCGAAAATTTCCTGCGAAATAAAAACTTTTTTCGACAGCAGGAGTGTTGACTAAGTAACTAAATTTTTAATTTTATGTCAACCTCACACAGTAACCAAGGAAAATCAGGAATGGAAGAACCAAATCAAAGTAACCGTTCCAGTGATTCTCAAAGGACAAGCGGACAGGAAAAGAAGAGCAGCCAAAACATGCCTTCAAAGGGCAACTCTTCCAAACCTCAAAGCAACCCAGGAAACAATCCGAGGAAGAACCATTAATTAATTTTTGTTTGAGATTGTCCGGCACTTCTATTCCAATGGAAGCGCCGGACATTTTTTTTGTTTGTCTGAACCAGGATTTATAAGATTAAAAGATTCATGG
>CAILMK010000468.1 GCA_903835275.1 uncultured bacterium
AAATACCTGAAGAATAATATTTACAAGAGTACGCTTACCGTTACCAATACTGCAGGCTGTAAAAACAGCTGGTCAACTACGGATACTGTTCTTATTACAGGTATTTCTGAAGCAGTGGCAGGTAATTTCAGCATGAAGATTTATCCGAATCCATTTAAGGATAATGCAAATATTTCCTATACCCTGGAAAAACCAGCCAGTGTGAAAGTGGAAGTATGGGATGTTATGGGCAGAAGCATTGCAACGCTTGTAGACCATAGCCAGAACGAAGGCAATTACAATGTAAGTTTCAGGGCTTCCGAATACAATACCGGAGCAGGCATCTACATTGTGAAAATGACCATCGGCGACCAAATTGTTACCAAACAAATTATCCTGACTAAATAGTAGTCACGCTGATTTGACCCGATAGAAGGGCTGCATGAAAGTGCAGCCCTTTTTTTATGTGGTAGCTGCGATGAATGAATACTATAAACGTTTGATCCTTTCATGATCATTCCCAACTTTTACAGTCAGACTGATGCCGAAGGCATCACATCTTTAGAGCAATGAGTATAATCCCGGAAAACGACTACGTATGGAGTCGAACTTTCAATAGCTGTGATTAAAATAGGGAATTACTCGTTCGCAAGATAGAGGTTATGGCTTCCGTTGGGCGATGGGCTTATTTCTATATTTAATATTTGATATTCAATATTTAATATTTTCATTCTTACCTTCCAATCGGAACAAAGATGCCGAGATAAGCGCCTACGGAATTATTCTTGGATGAAAAGCGGTCGTACTGGTCGTCCTGTGAAGGAGTGCTTACTTTTTTCACGCTTATAGGGTAGTACCACTCTGCGGGATACTGACGGTTTTTATTATATACAATGTCCTTGCTTTCCATATCCTGCAGGCTGCGGTCGTAGCGTGCGCCTATGGCAATACCCCAGTATTGGGAAACAAAGATATTAACCTGTAGCCCCGCAGTCCATTCAAAATCCAGGGGCTTGTAAAACTTCCTGAAATCAATCGGGTCCTGGGTCAGGTTGGCAGGGGGCGCAGGATTGGAGCTGATATCCTGCACGTCGGCGAGGTAGGCTATCTGGAAGCCTGCAAAAATGCTGACATCTACAATACTGGTTTCTTCCTTTCCGGAATTGAAGCGGATCAGAAAGGGCACTTTTATATAATTCAGCAATACCTGGGAGGTATAGTTTATATTGCTGTCTGCCGGATTATTTCCTTTCGGGTCATTGGCATCATGGATAATGAATCCGTTGTATTTCTGGCCCTGCATGGAGTAGATGAGCCCCGTTTGGAGTCCGAAGTAATTATGAAAATTCCAGAAATAATCAATGCCGAAAACAGGCCTGTCGGTTTCAACCAGGTTAACGGATTCCAGTGAGGAACTACCGTAGTAGGATTCCTGTGCATTATCTATCTGGGTGCTCTGGAAGCCACCCCATACCTGTATATATTGTCCTTTTTGCGCACTTGCGGAAAGGCAAATGGCGAATGAGCTGATAAATAATAATCGTTTCAACATGAGCAGAGTATTTTACAATTCAAAGGTAACATATTATTCAGCGTATTGATTCTTTAGTAAGGACCAACGGGATTTATTGGACTGTTATTGTCCGGAGAAGTTAAAAAGCTTTTTTTGGGATATCCGCTATTATTTTAGGCAAAAAATTTCTAAATTTGTTCTTTTATAAAGTATTAAAACTGCAAATGAACAAGACTTTAACGCTCTGCATAGTCCTTGTGCTGGTGATTTTTTTCTCCTGCTCCAAAAAGAAAGCTGAGCCGACTGCTATAACTACAAGTACAAGCACCACGAGCACGACAAGTACAGCAAGTACCACTGCAACTACAGGATCCACTACCAGCACCTCCTCGATCAGTTATTCCAAAAATGTGGTTCCTATTCTCAACACCAATTGCTACTCCTGTCACAGCACAGCCAATAGCAGCCTTGGAGGAGGTTTTGCACTGGATACGTATTCGGGTTTTAAAATGTTTTGTAATCCTTCTGATTCCACAGCCATTGTTGTAGAATGCATTACTCATAACAATGTTCCTTCAGTTTTATATATGCCTAATAATGGTTCGATGCTGGCCAGCAAAGATGTAGCAACGATCGTTACCTGGGTGTTCCAGGGCGCGAAGAATAACTAGTCTGAAATATTATCCGCCGCGGCGGATCGAATAATAAATGTTAAAGTATCGCTCAAAAACTATCTTGAAATTCAGAGCTTACTTAATCCGCGAAGCGGATATTCCCCCTTCGAAGGGGGTTAGGGGGATGACTGGAGAAGGATAGATTTGAGCTTAGCTCCCTAGGAGCGCAGGTATGATAGAACAGATAAGCCCTCGGAGTATTCCCATTATAATACCACGATCGTCCCTCCGGGACTTTTTGGTCTATCCATTGCCGTCCACTTTAGTGAACGGATAAAAAACAAATATCAATTCACCAAAAACTTCCCTCTTAAAACAGTCCCGTTTTTATTTATAATTGAATAAAAATACAAACCTGCAGGCATCGCATTCCTGTTGATGATATTCAAACCATCATGGATGTCATTTTGAACATTGATTGTTTTTCCTAACTGGTCGTAAACGGTCATCGTATAATGATCGGAATTACCGGCTTCACCTTTTATTTCCAATACTGCCTGGCTTGAAAAAGGATTTGGATAGATCTTTACATCCGGGGCTATTGAAACAGTATTTGTTATACCTGTATGAATTGAAGTATCCACTGCATAGGTGTACCAGCTTTCATTGCCCTCGTATTGTCCGTGCGAAGGGTCCTTTTGATTGTCGTATGCCGTAACAGCGATGATGTCACTCAGCTTTGCGTTGATGGTATAAGAGCTTGCCTTGCCAGCATCCGATGCATTGCTGAATAAATATCCTGTGGAAGAACCTGAGTAAACCGCATATCCGGCTATGTCAGCTTCTGTGTTTTGTTGCCAGCTGAGTTTTATTTTTCCACCACCAATATCAGTCTTGATTACAGCCACTGGAGGAGTTACCGGGGCAATCGTATCCGGAGAAGATAAGAATGGAGTAAAAACAACAGTACTCCGGAACGGATCATTAATGGAATCAAATATATGGGCACGAATTGCAGATTGTGATGTATAACCCCAGTAACAATCCGAAGCGTCCAGGTTCAAACTATATTGCAGGCTTGTATTCCTAAGTTCAAAAAAAGTACCTGCACTATCTGAAGTATGGATATTGTTATTTTTGAAAGTGTTTGTATAGTTAGTCCTCACTGCAAAACCTGAATCATTCCTGTTGAGCCGCTCATTCCTGTAGATCGTATTATGATGAATATAGGTAACATATAATGGAATAAATGCCGGAGCTATACTATCATTAATTGCGGTTGTACCGTTGGAGTGGTTATCTATAAATTGGTTTTCATAAATGCTCGCGTATTTATTGTTGTAATTATCAATATACATTCCTCCCATATCGGAACTTGCAGTATTATTTGCGACCAGGTTATTATGAAAAAAGATGGAATCTCCTCCATAGCTCAATTCAACACCTGCTGCCATGATTGCTGAATTACCGTAAAAAAGATTGTTGTAAATATATGTTGAGGTTCCATAAGGTCCTATCACTACACCGGCTCCTTCCTGTGCGGTATTATTACAGATCATATTGCCGGTAAACCATAACTTGCAACCGTAATACATATAGACACCTCCACCAAAGCTTCCTGTATTATTGGAAATTTTATTACCGGAGATAGTTGCCACAGACAGGTTGTCTGCCGTAAGAATTAATCCTCCTCCCTGGCTACCAAAGTTATTTGTCATAGTATTTCCGGAAACTGTAATATTGCATTTTGTTGCGTTGGTAATGCCAATTCCTCCCGGAGAAAAAGAATGATTAGATAAATTATTATTCTGGAAAGTACAATTCGTAATTTTAATAAAAACGGTGGCCGGGTTCATGCTTGCGGATCTTGTATTGTCAAAATCCAGTGCACCGCATTTATTATTCCTGAACACACATTTGTCTATAAATGGAGCACTGCCATGAGCATGCACTGCCGTAAAAATACCCGAGTTGAAGGTTGTCAGGGAATCACCTGCGTCTTCTACAATACAGTGCTGGAAAATACTTCCCGAATCCTTTTTAAAGTCGTAATTGGTGCAGGTATCATCCAGGAAAATATATCCCCAGTCACCGGGTGCTGGATTGGAAAGGTTACTGGTAAATTTCACGGGATTTGTACCGCTTCCTATGGCGCGAATAGTGCCTGTAACCTCTATGGATTTTGATTTGTTAAATTTGACCACCACTCCTGAATCAATATACAGAGTGGCATTCTTTTTCACGACGATGTTGCCTGTTACCAGATAGGGACTGCCTGCAGCTGTCCAATGTATATTATGACTGATGTAACCGCTGACAGCAGTGCCTGCAGCAAATGAGACATTTGTGCAATAAATGAAAAGGGAGAGGATTACTGCAATTTTAGTTTTCATAATTCCTGATTTTATGATTTAATGAACTACTGAAGCCTGTAAACAGGTTTCGCTCACGAATATAAGTGATTTTTAGTTATTTTGGAATTCAGGAGCAATTATTCCGGCAATAGATGAATGTAAATACAAGAGCTTTATCCATTGCCATTCACTTTAGTGAACGGATAAAAACATCTTCTAAAAAACAAGACCCCTGTCTGGCGACAGGCAGGTTTTCAGGATGACATTGGTGGTAGTGCATCAATAAGCAAACTAATCCTAGTGGTCAGCCCTCTCTTCAAGGAGAGGGCGCGCGAACCGGAGCCTGTCCCGATCAATCGGGAGTGAGGTAATAAAAAAAGCCACCCTTTCGGATGGCTCTTATATTCAATGTCTGAATTTGTAAATTAATTGCTTCCTACAGCAGATTTTTCGCGGCGTTTCCTTTCAGTATCGTCCAGATATATTTTACGAAGACGGATGCTTGCAGGAGTTACTTCCACGTACTCATCTTCCTGTATGTATTCCATCGCTTCCTCCAGGGAGAACTTGATGGCAGGCGCAATGCGTACGTTGGTATCCGTACCGGAAGCACGCATATTGGTTAATTGTTTTCCTTCAATTACATTTATCACCAAATCATCCAGACGAGTATTTTCACCGATGATCTGACCGCCGTAAATTTCCTGTCCCGGATCAATGAAAAAGCTTCCGCGATCCTGTAATTTATCGATACGATATGCTGTAGCCGCACCTTTATCACCACTAATGAGTACGCCATTGGTGCGTCCCGGAATACCTTGTTTTACGGGCTCATATCCTTTAAACCTGTGGCCCATGATGCCTTCTCCTGCAGTTGCAGTCAGCATGATGTTACGCAGTCCTGCCAATCCGCGGGATGGGATATTGAATTCAAGGTGCTGCAGATCGCCCTTAGGCTCCATTACAAGCATTTCTCCCTTGCGCTGGGTCACTAAGTCAATCACACGTCCGGAACTCTCGTCGGGCACGTCTACCGTAAGTATTTCATAAGGCTCGCAACGTACGCCATCAATATCCTTGAAAATTACCTTTGGTTGTCCCACCTGCATTTCAAATCCTTCCCTGCGCATGGTTTCGATCAGGATGGAAAGGTGAAGGATACCACGGCCAAATACGAGGAACGAATCTGCTGAGTTTGTTTCTTCCACACGTAATGCAAGATTCTTTTCAGTTTCTTTCATCAGGCGGTCACGGATCTGGCGGGAAGTAACGAATTTACCTTCCTTACCAAAGAACGGTGAGTTATTAATGGTGAAGAGCATATTCATTGTAGGTTCCTCGATATCGATAGGCTTCAGGCCTTCCGGATTTTCAAAGTCAGCAATGGTATCACCGATTTCGAAATCATCGATACCGAATACAGCGCAAATATCACCCGCTTTCACAGGCTCTTTGGTGCGCAATTTACCAAGACCTTCAAAAGTATATATTTCCTTGATACGTGATTTTACTATGGAGCCGTCCCTTTTCACGAGGGAAACAGGCATGTTTTCCTGAAGTGTACCGCGGAATACACGTCCCACTGCAATACGTCCTGTATAAGAGGAGTAGTCAATGGATGTGATCTGCATCTGCGGAGTTCCTTCCCAAGCAGGAGCCGGCGGAATAAATTCAATGATGGCATCGAGAAGATCCAGGATATTATCCTTCGGCTCTTTCCAGTCAGTGGACATCCATCCTTGCTTGGAAGAACCGTACAGGGTAGGGAAGTTCAACTGGTCTTCAGTAGCTTCCAGATTGAAGAAAAGATCGAAAATCTGTTCGTGCACTTCATCCGGACGGCAATTAGGCTTATCCACCTTGTTTACAACAACGATAGGTTTTAATCCTAAATGTAATGCCTTGGAAAGCACGAAACGCGTTTGCGGCATAGCGCCTTCAAAGGCGTCCACGAGTAAAAGTACTCCATCAGCCATGTTCAATACGCGTTCCACCTCACCGCCAAAGTCGGCGTGACCGGGAGTATCAATAATATTGATCTTTACACCCTTATACTGAATGGATACGTTCTTGGCAAGGATGGTAATACCTCTTTCACGCTCCAAATCGTTGTTATCCAGGATGAGTTCCCCGGTTTCCTGGTTCTCTCGGAATAAGGCAGTCTGGTGAAGCATTTTATCCACAAGGGTTGTTTTCCCGTGGTCAACGTGTGCGATGATCGCAATATTTCTGATCTTGTTCATAGGATAGGCAAAAGAAGGTGCAAAGGTACGCAAAAAAACCATTCAAGGTATTGCCTTACTGTAAAGAAAAACGGAGAATAAAGGTCAAAGCGTATATGGTTGATAATGAGTGTCTTGTTTTGTGTGTATTTGAGGATTAATGATTGAAAAAGGGGATGGGCTCAAATATTGTCCTCCGCGGCGGATTGAAGTGATGGCTCAGACTGCTAAAAAGGAGTGAAGTTTTGGAAGCATTTCATTCGCACATTAACACATTATCCAATCTGCAAATTAATTCCTTAATAATTCAAATAATTAAGTGGTTCTACGAGAATTTTAGTGGAAAAAGGGTCAGTTTACCATAATGAAAGAGGGCATTAATTCTAAATCTCTCAAAGTTTCTAAACCCCCGTGAAGTATTTATCAATGTTTGAAT
>CAILMK010000469.1 GCA_903835275.1 uncultured bacterium
AGGACGCCCAGGATCCCGGGAAAAGCGGGAATGAAGCAACGGGGGGATGCGTTTAATAAACGGCGGATTTCAGCAATTAACGGAAACAAAGGATTTCGGATTGTGGATTTCGGATTTGAGCTCAAATATGTGATTATCATTGACATGAGTAAAAAAGTGATTTGGAATGGTGGGGTAGGGGTTCAATATTTTGAACCCTTTGGGGATTGTCGAGCTCGGGCGACCACAAGGATCGCCCCTACAAATCAATTCTGTAAACTCAATTGTTCCGCTTAGCGAAAAAAATATCAGCGCAATCAGCGAGATCCGCGGGAGAACCATCTACAAACAAAAATCCGGCTTGCGCCGGACTTCTGTACTAATTAATCATTTAAACCTCTAAACTGCCCATACTCACCGTAACGCCTCTTTGTTTTCGTTTTTTTAGAAACGCCGGGTGATATAAGCGCCGGGCAAGACGCCTTATATTGTTATTTTACTTTCTTGGCCGGGAATGTCTTTTCATTTCCGCTGAAATCAAACTGACGGATGCGGTACCATGCAGTTGCATCGGCTGGTTTCCTATCCACGAATGCGTAAAGTAATTTATTATTGTAGTCACCGGCACCATTCACACGGCCAATCTCCTGGAAGTTTTTGCCGTCAGTACTCTTTTCAACTGCGAAGTAGTCGCTGTAACGCTCCACATTGGTATTCCATGAAAGTAATACAGTATTGAATTTACGTTGAATGTCAAATTTTACGAGGTTCACGCTTTCCATCGCTACCTTGTCTGCGCTTACGATCTCGAACTTGCGTAAGCCTTTGTTATCACTTGCTGTCAGATCAGGGGCAGGAGCCTCTGTAGAAGCAGTCAGGTGCGCCGGAGCGGCAGCCGTTGGTGCAGCAGCAGGAGCGGCATTGCTTTTACGCAGGTCTTCCAGTTCTTGCTGGCTCATGTCAGGGCGGCCCGGATACGTATATGTAGCAGAAAGATCAATCTTTCCGGTAGCATTTTCCATCATTACAGCAAAATTCCTTCCGTTGAAATCCTCGGATAACTTTTTAGCCATAACATCAAGCGCCTGCTCTTCCGTTGCCATGGTCATGCCCATTGACTTGCTTTCAGTACGACTGAAAGAAGCAGAAGCGGCTGTTGCCTTTGCTGCGGTAAATTGCTTTGCAACGGTTTCCGTACGTGCATTAGCTGCATTTTCAGAAACGGTGGCATTCAATTGCTTGCTTATAGTAGTAGTGGTAAGCGTACTTGCCATACTCTTTTCTGAATTGCCAAGTTGCCATAAGGAGATACTTGCTGCCGCTATGGCTACCACAGAACATCCGATCACTATTGTCTTGCGGGACAAACGCATCTTCTGCTCTGTTGCTAATTTGATGTAAGAACGCTTTGCCATACTTGTAAATGTTTAGTCGTTATAATTATTTTTTAAAATTGCTATAGGACAAAACTATCACCGCGATCAGGCGAGTTTTCTGCAAGCTTTCCGCCCTCCCTTCATTTGTAAGGTTTCGACTACATCTCATTTAAAATTCGAAGGCTTTTAATTTGATGTATTATTTATAAAATATTGATATATAATATTTTAATTGATTTTCGTTGGTGCATAAATACGTGCTACCGTATTTAAGGTATTGACATAAATTAGCCAAATAGCGCGAGTTTTTGCCTTGAAAACAACAGGAATGGAAGCTTTCGCTGTATTTTATTCATTCGGATGCCTTAATTACCTGGTTATCCTATGAATATGGAAAGCTTATTTAACGCCGAAACCCCGGCTTTTACACCAGGGCTCCGAAAGAGAACGCGAGAGAATTACGCGATAATCTTCATTTATTTTTCATCCTCACTGCGGAGGGTTTTGCCATTTACCTGTTTGAATACTTCCCAACTGCCATCTTGCTTCAGTTTTTCAATAATGTAATAATCCACATCATCTTTCCATTGCATATAAGGAGTCCAGTCTATGAGTATTTTTTCATTGGTCCTGTCAGTTCGGGCAGTGAGTAAAATAGAAGAACTGTATTGCCCGTCGGCACCGTGAATGCTGCAATTATTAAACGGAATCACCTTGTAATAGTAATTCTGTTTATGAACATCCACGGATGAATCAACAAAACTCAATTGGAAATTTGGTACTGAACTGATAAACTCAAAGTTTGAATTATCCTCTGACCTGTATATATTGTATTTGCTGATCTTGCTCGGAGCAACCAAAGGAGCTTTCCATTCGGTCAGGATTTTTGCATCGTCCACTACTGTGGAGCGTGTAATATCCACCATTTGCTGGTTTAATAAATTATCCGGTTTTGCTACGGATGTATCGCTCCAGGAAACAATATTATTTCCGCAAAGCGAAGTTGCCTTGATTTTATAATAGTAATATACCGGGCAGATGTATCCTGAATCAAGTATGAAAGTGGTATCCGGACTTGTGGAGCCTACAAATTGTGTATCTGCAGTACCAAGTTGCGTGCGGTATACTTCATAACGGGATACAGTGCATCCATGATATGGAGTCCAGGCAACCAGTACATTTTCCTTGCTTGCCTTTGCAGTTACATTGATAGTGGTATGCGGAATCAGGCTGTCCAGTGGCAATGCGTTTCCGCAAATGTCCTCAGTTTGCACTTTATATGTGTAAGTATTGTATAGCGTATTCAGTCCATTGTCAATATAGATATTTGCAAACCTGTTGGTGATATGCTGTATCCTTTCATACTGGCCGTTGTTTGCATTCAGGCGGTATATATTATAGGCTCCGAAATTGCGCACTTGTGAACTATCCCAGCGTATGGAAGTTTTACTATCGGAAACCACACTTACACCAAGGGTATAGCTGCTAACCGGAGGAGTAGTTGGGAAAACCTCTATAAAGTTTTTCTTGGTAGTGGTATCCGTACAACCATAATTGTTTTGCGTTACCAGATGTACATCATATAATCCCGGTTTAACAAATGTTACTTTTGGATCTTCGTCAGTGGAAGTTGTTCCATTTCCGAAGTCCCAGTAGAAATCTACTTTCTGGTCGCTGTGGAACTGGTTGGTAAATGTGATAAACAGCGGCGAGCAACCACGGTTTACATTAACTTTGAATTCACTCCTCGGGCTTGGATTTACGTGTAAGGATTTTCCATAATACATAGTATCACTACATCCCAGGTGGTTTTTCGCAACCATGTATATCTTGAATTCTCCTGATGAATCATAGGTATGTGTAGGCGATGCCATTGTTGATGAAACACCATCACCGAAATTCCAGTAATATTCAGATGCGGCAGTGCTGCTGTTTTTATAATCTATTGTATAAGGCGCGCAACCCATGGTATCTATGGTGTGGAAATTAGCCACAGGTTTTGGATTGATCGTGATCTTATTCGGATAGGTATATAATGCCTTGCAATTGGATGAATCCTTTGTTATAAGTGATACCGTGTATTTACCTGTATTCTCATAAGTATGTGATGGATTTTCATCATAAGATGTGCTGCCATCACCGAAATTCCACTGCCAGGAAACCGCACCCTTGGACGCATCTGTAAATTGCATATTTACAATTCCACAGGCGATGCTATCCACTGCCTTAATAGATGTAACAGGTCCGAGTACCCTGATGTAATTTATTTTCACCATGCTGTCAATACATCCGATTTTATTCTTGATCTTTAGTTTGACGGTATATAATCCCGGTTTGTTATATATGTGGGATGGATTGCGCAAAGCGGATGTTCCCCCATCTCCGAAATCCCAAACCCATGCACTTGCATCTACAGAGGTATCCCTGAATGTAACATAGGATGGAGCGCATGAAGCCTTGTCATTGGTGTAAAAATCCGATACAGGTTTATATGCACTCATGTATTGTGATTTAGACATGGTATCCGAGCACGCACCATCATGGGATACCACAAGGGAGATGTCATATTTGCCTGCGTTTTTATATAAGTGTTTTGGATTTTGTGAATGAGAAGTATCTCCGTCACCGAAATTCCAATACCATGATGTTGCATCTACAGATGAATCAATAAATACTGAGGTCCATGGAACACATCCTGCTGTGTTTTTAGCAGCAAACTTTGCGCTGAGGAAATGTATTACCGGTTTGGTAACCCTTGCGGTACATCCGTTTGAATCACTTATGTCAAGAATTACATCACCTGCAGGAGCCTTAGTGAAAATATGCGTTGGATTTTGTGAATGTGAAGTATCCTTGTCTCCGAAATTCCATACCCATGATCTTGCACGGTGACTGGAATCCTTAAACGTAACCGTTATCGGAAAACACGAAGTATTTTGTGTAAATGTAAAATTAGCCGCAGGCTTTTCTATCTGGATATAATTTTTCTTTGTGATGGAAGCTGAGCAACCATTTTTTTCAGCACTCATTGTGACTGTATACAATCCGGTTTTGGAATACGTATGGGTAGGATACCTGCGGTAAGAATAATTTCCATCGCCGAAATCCCAGTACCAGTTATGCGTGCCATCGGTAGAATTATCAAAATTAACGGTAAGGCTGGTACACCCCCTGGTAGTATCTCCTGTGAAACCAACATTTGGACGATCAACTATGATTGCATTTCCCAGTTGGTAGGTGCGTGTACAGGCTCCTGTATCGCTTACTGTAAGTGTAACCTTATAACTTCCTGCACTGTCAAAATTGTGTTTCGGATTTGCAGAAGTGGAATGTGTGCTGTCACCAAAGCTCCAGTAATATGATTTATAAGTACTTAAAGATGTCTTGAAAACAACTGTATCGGAATAACACGCGTTCGTTTTATTCACACTTATAGCGTTTACAACTCCGGCAACAATATTTTTGCTGGTTGAGCTTGTACATCCAATGGTATCTTCCACGGTCAGGTTCACTGTATTCGTTTTACCGGTTACTTTGTAAGCATAAGTAACCTTGGATCCCGTTGCACTGTCACCATTACCAAAATCCCAATACATTGAAGACGCATTTGTGGATGAATCCCTCAATTTAAGGGTGGCATATTGACAAGTATTTATTTGCGAATAATTAAATCGTGCCACAGGAGAATTGACCTGGACATAACTTTTATAAACGGTCGTATCAACCTTGCCGGTTTTTGTTTTTACTATGACTTTTATATCATACAAACCTGCTTTTGTATATCGGTGTGTTGGATTCTGTGCAGTGGAAGTGGAGCTGTCACCAAAATCCCATGCCCATGAAGTTCCGTTGGAACTGGTATCTTTAAAATTAACAGATACAGGAGCGCAGCTTAATATTTTTGCATTCTTTTTAACAGTGCCACCACCAGTGGTTCCTGTACCACTACCGCCCGTGCTCTTTTTGCCGGTAGGAGGGATGGTAACATTGTAAATCATTGCACCTACTGATAAAGTGCATTTGGCATTCATGATGGTGAATTTTACACTGTAATCTTTCTTGTATTTGTACTTGTGTGTAGGGCTCATTGATGTTGAAGTTGTGCTATCACCGAAATCCCAGGAATAGCTGGTCGCGCCTGTAGCATTCCCTGTAAAAGCCACCCTTTGTGGAAAAGTGGAATCCAGTTCTACGAAAGTAAATGATGCACTGAAATCCTTGAAGTAAACAATATTACTTTGGATGTCTGTATTACTGCATCCATCCTTGGTAGTGATGGTATGTGAAACGGTATAGTATCCACCTGTATTATAAGTATGCGTAGGACTTTGAAGTGTGCTTGTTGAACCGTCTCCAAAATCCCAATACCATGATTTTACATTAGGAATTGTATCTTTAAAAGAGGCTGCGAACGGAGGACATTCAGTACTTTTTAAAGTAAAGTCTGAGGTAGCGCCTTTAATTATAAATGATTTGTAATTGGAAATTACAAGTTTACATCCACTTGCTTTTAAAGCTGTAAGAGATGTCTTGTAAGTGCCGGGTATTTTATAAACGTGCGTAGGTGTGGAATCCGTTGAAGTAGTTCCGTCACCAAAATCCCATGCCCATGATACAGTACCGGTACTCGGATCCTTGAAGGTGGCACTATAAGGAGCGCAAGTTTTCAATGCAGCAGGTGCTACATAAGAAGTAGGTAAATTGTTTACACTTATGTATGATTTTTTGGTCAGCGTATCTTTACATCCTGCAGCATTCTCCGCTATCAATGTAACATTATACGTGCCGAGGGAAGTATATTTATGGGTTGGGTTTTGAGAAGTGGATGTTGAGCTATCTCCAAAGTCCCATGCCCAGCTTGTTGCTGATATGGAGGAATCGGAAAAGGATACCGTTAAAGGATTACATCCACTTGTTTTTGAAACGCTAAAATTACTTTGCGGACTTGTAATAATCACCGCATTTTTGATAGTATCAATATCTGAACAGCCGCCGGAATTTGTAGCCTTTAACATTACTGTATATTTCCCCGGGGCAATATAAGAATGCGTGGGAGATGTAGCAGTGGATTGTGCTCCGTCGCCAAAATCCCATAGGTATTTTACAGCTCCTGTCGAATTATTTGTAAATTGTATTCCGTCAAATTTACATGCACTTGTTTTGCTTACAGTATAATCAGCCTTTGGTTTTGCTTTTACGGTAATATAAGATGTTTTTGTAGTCTCGCGGGTACACCCTTTTGAAGTAACTATAGTCATCTTGACATCGAATGTTCCTGATTTTTTATAGGTATGTGCGGCAGATGATCCTGTCCCTGTTCCTGTAGTGCTATCACCGAAATCCCAACTATAGCTTTTTGCACTTGCCGGTCCCTTGAAGGTTGTCGGAAAAGGAGAACATCCTGTTTTGGCAGTTGCACCAAATGGCGGCGAAGTGATGCTATCAACACTTATATAATTGGATTGTGTAAGGGTTCCTTTACACCCATAAGAATTAGTAGTGGTTAATTTAATAGTGTATGTTCCCGGAGAGGAATATTTGTGCGATGGGTTCTGTGAAGTACTGTTGTTGCCATCTCCGAAATCCCATTTCCAGCTGTATGGCGAACTTGTTTTGTCTGTAAAGCTAAACAATTGTGTAGTATCGCAGGCATCGGTTACATTTACACTAAAGGAAGAGGACGGTGTCTTGTAAACATATATGTATTTACTCTTTGACATGGCATTACTACAACCGTATGCATTTTTAGCTATAAGTTTTACTGTATAATATCCGGACGTATTATAACTATGACTTGGATTTTGACTTGAAGAAGAGCTCCCATCGCCAAAATCCCATATCCATGAACTTGAATTTGAAGAGTTATTGGTAAAGCTAACGGAGATGGTCGGACAAACCGTTGTATCCGTTGCGCTGAAATCAGCCAAAGGATCCGCCACAACACGTATAACTGAGGTTTGGATCATTGAGTCCTTGTTTCCTGAAGCATCGGTAGCAACGAGTTTAACTGTATATTTCCCCGCTGTAGTATATACGTTGGAAGGAGTGGTCAAAGTGGAGGTATTCCCATTGCCAAAATCCCAATAATACGAGGATGCTCCAGTGGAGTTGTTCGTAAATTTAATGGTCAGCGGACTACAGCCTACCGTATCACTTACGCTGAATGAAGCAGTGATACCGGCATTCACCGCCCCTGTCCCAAGGAGGTAGAGGAGAAGAATTAACGGGGACTTTTTTAAGAATTGTGTAAAGGTTTCAATCATACATTCAAGTTTAAATGGGTCATGTATTGAGTTGTTTTAAGCCCTTTGACCTAGGTTAAAGGGTTGATCTTTAAAAACTAAAGGAATTATAATGGCTTCTTTTTTACCACTTCGGAAATCAAGAGCCGTCTGCGCCTTCCTTATAATTCCGCTTTTTATCGGTCGAATCACGTAACTGTCTAAAGGCATCGAAATGACTTTAAAAGATTCATTTTCAGTTGAAAATGGAATGCGGGGTGTCAGATTTCCGTTCATAGTGACCTTTAATAAATTATTTAGATCAAAGCTAAAACTATATGACCCCTGAATACTTTTAAACTCCGCAATTAGATTACATTTGTAAGGTATTTCGGATTTGCATCCTGTTTTTTTTAAGATTGGCAGAATCGGCAAAATAATTAACCAATTGATAAACAAAGCATTAAATTGGATGATGCAATAACGGCATTAAAAATACAACATGGGCTTATGTGAGATTTTTGGGTATATATAGATTTTTTATTTTAACTTGCGTTCTTTAGAACCGATTCCTAAAATGATAAGTATGTAGACCCACACCGCACACGGCAAAACAAAAAAAGTAATATACAAGAATATGGAAGCGTTCAACAGGACAATTAAAAAACTGTCGCAGGAAGAGTATGAATTACTACTAAAGGAAATCTCTTCTGACAGGAAAGAAAGTAAGCCGTACATGGTGCTTGAAGCATCACGTCTTTTTGATTATGATGATAATGAAATGATGGAGAAGCTGGCGGTAAACAGCAGTACCTATTACACGTTAAAATCAAGGCTAAACGCAAAAGTGGCAGCAATTTTGTCAAAAAAAGTTTACAACCCCATCAGTGTACTCATGGAGGAGGTGGCAAGGGTTCCAGCCAACCTTTACGGCACCAGCCGTGAGGTATCTATCCGTGCCCTTAAGGACCTCGAAAAGCAGCTTCTTGAATATGACCTGAGCAATGAACTGATCTCGGTTTATAAAACACTTGCACGCCTTAATCTGCACAATTACGATTACGAGTATTACAATAAATTATACAACAAATATGTCGCCTACTCCCTCGCTGTTGTAAAAGCTGAAAACTTGTTTTATGAGTTCATTACCCGTGTAGGTAAATACCAGCTTACACGCTCGGAAACAGATCTTGAAAACATCCAGTCTTTACGTAGGGAATTATCCAACATCCGCGATTTATATGAATCGCACCGTTTGTTTGTATTGTATAATATCGTCAATATTTATTACCAGTGCATCCTCACAAATGATGAGAATGCATTGCGAATGAAGGAAATTGAAATTGACAATACCTTAAAGGAAATTGACAATATATTCACCAAATATGAACTCGATACATTCTACCAGAATAACAAATTTCTGGTGGATATGCTCTATTTTGAATATTACCAGAAAACGAATAATGTAGTCCGCGCGGATTATTATTTTAAACGCACCATTCCAAATCTTACGGACCTTGCAAAAAAGCATATCCTTAATTTCAATATGGTGCAGTTTCTCTATAGCCGCATTGGTGTATACATGGCAACAGGTGATTTGAATTACCTTGCTGCTGCCAATGATGAAATTGAAGGAATGTTTGATATTGATAAGGATGAAGTCTATCACTTCGTTTACATCAAGCAGTATTTTGCAATATGCAAATTTTATGAAGGCGATTATTCAAAGACCGCAAGGTTGCTGAATGATCTGCGAAATTCCATTTCGCTGCGGAATTATTTCTTCGCCGATGTGCAGTTAAAAATGTTCCAGGCGCTTCAATACGCACTCATGGGTGATGAAGAACTTGCGACACAACTGATCAATAGTGTGAAAAGGCAGATCAGTGATGAAACTGCCGAATGGAGAAATATCCGTACATTCCTGAAAATGCTTGGAGTAGCCATTAAACCGGGAGATTTCAAAAAGAAATTCACAAAAATGGCACAGCTCTGGAAGCGATTCCAGGAGGAAAACACTGGACACGAAAAAGTGCTGGCATTCGTAAACCTCGACGAAAAATTATTGAAGAAATTATCAGAACCTTATAAGGGAATGAAAAGCTAATTAAAATTTTAGTGTATAAAAAGAAAGCTCCGCAATGAAAATCGCTGGGCTTTCTTTTTTATTTCAAGTGAGGGGTTTTATACCCCTCGTTTGAAATGGGATTGAATTATTTACCCCAGTTTCTCTTTCAAAAATTTCACAGTAAGCGCGTATGCATCGGCAGTTGCTTTTGCATCATGGTGCGGATTGCTTGGGTTCGCAAATGCATGATCTGCATCGTAGTTTTTCACAGTGATCTTTTTACCGCATGCCTTCATGTTCTTTTCAAAAGTGGAAACCAGTTCAGGAGTTATGTGTTTATCCTGTGTTCCGAAAATGCCCAATACGGGCGCCTGTAATGCTTTTAATTTGTTAAGGTCAGTCTCGGGCATGCCATAATACATGACGCAAGCCACACTTTGCTTTCCTGCTGCTATGGAAGTTTGCAGGGAAATACCACCACCAAAGCACCATCCCATGGTGGCTATTTTAGCATTAGGACCTGCATATTTTATAACTCCGTTAATGATGGCTTTGCTTCTTTCTTCTTTAAGCCCTTGTACAAGTTTACTTGCCTCTGTAGGATCAGCGGCAACTTTTCCGTCATACATGTCAATGGCAATTACTGTTACATTGCCCAATGCCTCCTGCAGTTTTTCAGCTTCCTTTTTTATGTAGTCGTTCAGTCCCCACCATTCGTGGATCATAATAACCACTTTGTTGCTGGGTGAAGGGCTTTTTACTTCGTATGCAACGGAAGGTTTTCCATCTTCCGTTTGGAAGGTAACCAGGTTCCCTTTTTGGTTTTCAAGCCTGAAGGGAACAGGTGCATCATGTGCACTGATAAATGAACTTCCGCTTGCCATTGCCGCAAATTGCTCTGAAGAAGATGGACTGCAGCAGGAATGTGTTTGTGCCTTTGCAGAAATATGCAGGAAAAATATACCGGTCATAAGAATTATAAAGTGTTTCATGTGTTTGAATTTTAAATTATGCTGCTAAAATACGATCATTTTTTTAATTAACATTTTTTCCTCACTTAGTACCTGAATCATATATTGTCCCGGAGAAAGTTTTTGACATGGAATCAAAACCGGCATATTTGTATTTTCAAATTTTGTAGAATATACATTTTGTCCAAGTATGTTTATTACTGATATTTGTACAAGCCCTTGTCTTGCATCTTTAAGTTGAATATTAAAATTCCCATTATTCGGATTCGGGAAAATCTGCAGTGATGTTTCATTATTGGGTAATTCAGTGTTTATGGAAGCCCACATAGACGGAGGAATGGTAATTTTCCCGATAAATTGATAATCCCATCTATGTAGAGGAGCGATTAAAGTATCTCCTTTATAACCGAAAGTGTCTTCCCATAATCCATATATGTAAAACTGATGATTGCCCAGGGGCAAAATTCTCCAGATGTCGTGAAGCCCCAGTATGTTTATATTTTCCAATCCAAGTGTTTTTCCGGTATAGTCCGTTAGCCTCACAGACATTCCGCTAGCGGAGTTGAAGTAAGTAGCCAGAACCTGCCCATCATTATTAACTCCAGCGGCAGTTGGATAGATAAAATTCACGTGATTTAGTGAATCTTTATAAGGAAGAACATCTCCTTTATCATTAAACTTATTCACACCTGATAAGTCTATTCCGGTCGTGTAAATGCTGCCTTCTTTGTCTTGATATATATAGAACTTTTGGAAAGAGGACGGACTATCTTTCACCAGGAATCTTACCTTGCCATCGGCGGTATCCAGGTTCATCAACATTCCTGTGTTACCGGATGTGGTATCCAAAATAGCAAGGGTGTCAATATAGGCAGTTCTTGTAAAATGCCCTGTTACATATAAGGAACCATTAAGCCCTATTAAATTTCCATGTGTGTGCGCCATCCACATACGTCCCCCACCCAAGCAATGGAAAAATTTCACCCACTGAATTTTTCCACTGGTATCCATTCGTGATACAAAACTATTCCACGCCTCGCTCTTGGGCTTGAACTTGAATGTATCCGCAACAAAAGAATCCTGAATATAGCCACCTGTAAAAATATTCCCCTTACCATCCAGGGTAACGGTTTGCCCTGCAACATCCCCTTTGGCTCCTTTGGACCATAATATCCTGCCATTTGAATCGCATTTCAAAATAAAATCACGGTGCTTGGTAATGACATCGGTGAATTCCCCGGCAAGATAGATGTTTCCTTCATTATCAAAATTCACATCCCTCGTATAAAAGATTGTGGTTGTTTTGCGGATGACTGTGTTTTTAAGTAAATCTCCAAGAGTATCGTATTTAGTGAGAACAATACTGGATGGACTATCGGAAATAATAGTGTCTTTCCCAAACACACCCTTTCCCCTGAGGTTTGTAATTACATATAAATTTCCAGCCTTGTCCACTCGTATGTTTTGCGTCACAACATCAGATTCATCAATGGCTAAAATTGGTTTTATCCAATCCAATTGTTGTGCTTTTGCATGGTATCCAATGATAAGAAGAGAGAAAAGCAGGATAGTTTTGAATAAATTTTGTTTCATTTTTTTTGTTTTGGCAGGGTAAAGGTACAGAAAGTACTATAAAGTTCAAAATCAGGACTACTAAATCAGTGTTTTAGGAACTGAATATCACAAATTTTCACATCTTTGCATTATGGAAAAACGTATTGCATTTTTATTCCTTGCCATATTGAGCTCTGTTTGTCTTTTGGCTCAGGGTACTATTTACCCCGTCAGTAAATACCGTTCTGCGGATAATCCCCTCTATTGGAAAAACAAGCCGCCTTTTCCCGGCTACTGGCAGCAGGATATTTATGTCAATATTGAAGCATCCCTGGATGATTCCCTGAATACTGTGGACGGTAAGGAAAATCTGGTTTATTATAATAATTCACCTGACACCCTGCATGAATTATATTTTCATTTGTACCAAAATGCATTTCAACCGGGCTCATACATGGATGACGAGTATAAGGACAATAAGGTAATCACTAATTTCGGTCGCTATGAAAAGCAGGGATTGGGAACCACCGTCAGCTCCTGTATAGAAGATGGAAATGCAGTTACTCCGGAAATCGATAATACGATGATGCGTATAAAATTGAAAAAACCATTGCTGCCGAATAGTTCAGTAAATGTGCAGCTGGTATTCCGCACTTATTTTGATAATGGCAGCATGCGCAGGAGAATGAAGATGTTCAAACACGATGGCGTTACCCAATACGATGGAGTGCACTGGTACCCCCGCGTATCTGTATATGACCGCAAATTTGGCTGGACAACAGACCAGCATCTTAACAGGGAATTCTACGGTGATTTCGGCACATTTGATGTATCAC
>CAILMK010000470.1 GCA_903835275.1 uncultured bacterium
CAAAATTTTCAACTACTTTTTTGATGTCTCCAATAGAAAAATTCAGGCCTCCCATAAATTGGTTTTCAGGAAACGTGCTCAGGCCATTTTTCTGAAATGTTTCATTCAGGTTTTTAATTCCGTAATGAATTCCTCCAAAATCCACTCCAATATGTACCATTGAGAATATCCTTGTTTTTCTGTGATTAGTCGCGGTATCCTTTTGCGCTGAACAATGAAAACTTAGTAATACAGCGAAGACTAAAGTGGTGATTATTTTATTCATTTATCCGGTAATTTAATTTCAAATCTAAACATTTTATACCTGATTCGGAAAATATGCCCGTATCCCTGTTATATTTGCATAAGTGCATACCAGCAAACTTATAAGGACCCTGAAATTACTGCCTCCGGCTGAAATAAAATGCTTCCGGGATTTTGTGCATTCCCCCTGGTTCAATAAGAATGAAAACTTAAATTCCCTCATAGATATTCTCCTTTCAGAATACCCGAAATTTGAAGGAAGCTCCCTTAGCAAGGAAAAACTTTCCAAATCCTTATTTGGCAACGATCCTAAAAAGGAACAAAAGCTGAACGATCATTTCAGTTACCTGGTCACATTATTACAGGAATTCTTTGCCTTTTCTAGCTTTAAAAACGATGAAATACTGAAGAAATTGTATTCTATTAAAAAATTACAAGGCTCGGAAACAGACAAGGAATTTGAAAGGTTATCAGGGCAGGTAAAACAAAAACTTGAATCCGGCTCCAATAAGAATTTTGAATATCATTATCATTTCTATCTTTTGGAAGGGGAAATTGACCAGTATATTTTACGGAAAAATGCAAGGGATAATTACGAAACCTTCCAGCACAAAGTGGATTCACTGGATGCGTTTTATTTATCGGAAAAATTGAAATCCATTTGTGAAATGCTCAACCGGGAAAAAGTGCTTGCCTCTTCCTATGAGCACAGAATGATGCCGCAAATAAAAGAGTATATCGTTTCCAATGCGGATTTTATTTCCTCTGTGCCCTCTGTGATGCTCTACTATCATGCATACAACATGCTGTCCGATCCCGACAACGAGGAACATTTTGTTTTATTAAAGGAAGAACTCGAAAGCAACCATCATTTATTCCCTCTTATAGAAATACGGGAACTGTATGATTATCTTCAAAATTTCTGTATCCGTAATATCAATAAAGGACGGATAGATTACCTGGGTATTTTGCATGACATATATAAGTCCCTGCTGGAGAAAAATATCATTTACGAAAATGGATTTATTTCCGAATGGGATTATAAAAACATTGTTTCCACCGGACTTCGCCTAAAGGATTTTTCATGGATAGAAAAGTTCATCACGGATAACAAGGATAAGCTTCATTCAGACGTAAGTGAAAATGCCTACATCTATAATCTTGCCACTTTATATTATGAAAAGAAGGATTATAAAAAAGCGGTAAGCCTGCTCAGGGAAATAGAATTTACGGATGTTTTTTATGCACTTGGGGCACGTTCAGTCATTTTAAAAACGTATTTTGAAATGGACGAACTGGACAACCTGTATTCACATCTGGAAAGTTTCAAAACGTATTTGCGAAGGAATAAGCTCATTTCTGAATCACAGAAAATTAACTACAAAAACCTCTTGAAATATACCGGCCAACTGGCACGGTTGAAAGAAGAAATGGAGTTTAACAAAACTGTTTCGAAAGCAGGAAAATTAAACACTCTTAAAGAGGAAGTACAACATTCAAAAAACACAGCAAACGTAAGCTGGTTGCTGGAACAGATTGGAAAACTTTAGCCCTTCAGCTTATCATTGTTTTTATGTCTGTCTTTATCCCTTGATGTTTTCTTTTCAATGTTTTTCTGAAAGGCTTCCTCAAGGTTTACTCCTGTCTGGTTGGCAAGGCAAATAAGGATCCATAATACATCTGCCATTTCATCAGCAATGTCCATGTTTTTATCACTTTCCTTAAAGGATTGTTCACCATATTTACGCGCCATGATGCGCGCCAG
>CAILMK010000471.1 GCA_903835275.1 uncultured bacterium
AGCATAAAGCCGGTAATACCTGTGTCGAACATAAGATTTACTATTTAGTTATTGTTAGTTTGCGTTTGTTTAGAAATAATCCCTGTTTCTTCTTTCAGTAACCCAATGACTAAAACTATGGATTACTTCTAATATCCTTATTTTCAATATATTAAGTCTATTTTCAGAACCTTGTATTTAACAAACCTATAAAGTTTTATCCAAACAACAAAATTTTAGGGCATAAAAAATGGCAATGCACTATGAAAAGGAGGGAAAAGTTTATAGGATGTTTTGTGTAAAACTAAAATAGCCAATCTCTCAACTGGCTATTAACTTTTTTATCCTTTTCTCCTACTTACCCCTTAAAAATCTCAGTAGAATTTCCTACCAAACTCAGCAATTCCTGCTTGGGTGGTGATTCCAGTCCGCTGGCGCGAAGTTGGGTTTGGAAATCCTGGAAAGAAGCAAGATCATTCAATACCTTTTGTTCATCTTCAGATTTCATAAACGCCAGATGCGTGAATGTTTTTCCATCCGGACTCAGGCAACAATGATAATTGATACCGGGATTATTTATCGCTTGCAGGTCGGACATTACTTTCTGAATATTCTTCTGGTTTTGATCGGCATATTCTGCCTTGGTGGTGTAGGTTACTCTAACTATTTTCATGATATATAATTTAGTTGTTGTTTAAAAAATTACTTCGATTTCATAATGGCTTCTGCTTCTTTTTTAAGGTCAGCAGCAAACTGGTCAAAGGATTCATCGAAGGACGGAATATATTTTGCGTACATCGGGAACATCAATCCACCAATTTTTTCATCCATTGAAAACGTGATCGTGCCATTTGAATTTGGAGTAATTGTATAGATACGGCTTCCTTTTCCATCACCCCAAACGAGCCTTTTATTGGGATCAAACTCCTTGATCTTTAAAGTAAATATTCTCTTCGCATCAAGGGTTGATTTAAGCTTGATCTTTTGCCCCAATGCAATTTGTCCCTCAATGGAAGTTATTGTGGAATTCCATCGCGGATAATCTGATGCCTTAGTGAGCAGCGCCCATACTATGGCGGGATCTGCGGCAATTTCAATACTTACCGATGTTTCACGGCTGAATGTCTTTTTAATGGTGGTGGCTTTCTGCGCCTTCACGAATGTTGCTGATGTCATAAGGATCACAATTAATAGTAAATTTCTCATAATGCAATCTTTGACGGGTGGGAAAAAGAAAACGATAGGCTAATCGGCAACTTTTTCAAGATATTTTTCCATTGTTCTCCTATTATGCTCTAAATGATGCAATTGCAAAGTAGCAGCATTGGACTCAAAAGGATCAATCCCCTTGATGATATTGGTACGAAGGTCAAATAAACGCTCCTTATCAGGATTTCCGATTTCACGGGCCATTTCAATTTTGAGCAGTTCTTCCTGAGAGTTTTGTTTCGGATTAAAAATGCCATTCAATTCGGTACACTGGTGGCAAATTCCTTCCTTATTAATTAGCGCGCATCTTCCTTCAAAAATATTGATCATTTTGGAACGGCCGGTATGCAGATAATATTTCACCATTGCCTCGCTGGTATCCATTATCTGCACGATCTCCGTCAACTTGAACTCATACACTTCCTTTAAGAGCAAACAGATCTGGTGCTCCAGCGGCAAGGACTTGGCAATGCAAGTGAAACAAAAAGCGATATGCTCCTTTATTTCAAAATCCCCCTGCGGAGAAGTATTGCGTATCTGCATCGCCTCCATGAAAAACTGCTTGTCGGATAGCGCCGCTTCCTTGCTTATGTCATTTACATTTTCAGGCCAGCGTTTTTTAGCGCGCAGATTATCTTTTGCAAGATTGGATGCAATGGAAAACAACCATGTTTTCAGCGAGGATATTTCCCGGAAACTATCGAGTTTATCCACTGCTTTCAGATAGGTATCGTGTACAATATCCTCGGCATCCGCTACGCTGGCCGTCATGCGGAGAATGAATGACTTCATGGGTCTCCGCAATTCTTCAAACTCCCTGTTTAATTGTTCAATTTGCATTCAGGCTAACCTTAAATTTCAGGCAAGTTAGTTATTAAGCTTTAAAAAACAAAAAAGGATGCCAAACGGGCATCCTTTCATATAATTGTTTAAGGAATGTTTCTATTTTATTTTCTTCATCACTTTTTCCATCCGTTCAGCAATTTTATCACTGCAAAGATTGCCGATACTACCCTCGTGGGTATGATGAATGGATGAGGGAGCAATGAAATTTCCTGATGCAATTTCCTCACCCACTTTTTTGTAAGCCTCGCGGAAAGATTCTCCCTTTAAAACATATTCGTTTACTTTTTCCACGCTGAATATATGCGAATACTTTTCATCTTTAAGAATGTCTTTTTTTACATGAATGTTTTTCAACATATAAGTACAGGCTTCAATGCAATCCTTCATTTCCTGTATTCCTGGAAAGATTATTTCCTTGGTAAGTTGCAAGTCCCTGTGATAGCCGGAAGGAAGATTATTAATAAGCAGAGTCAGTTCATTTGGGAGAGACTGGATACGGTTGCATTTGCCACGGATCAACTCAAAGACA
>CAILMK010000472.1 GCA_903835275.1 uncultured bacterium
GGGCTGTTAATTGTTGTTGGACTCGTGTTTTCTCCGGCATTGCAGAGTATTGGCGTAGGTATGATATTTTGTTCCATCTTTTGTAGAATGCCTTTCCGATTTGAATTAAAAAAGGAATGGTTTTCATTGATCCTTATTGCGGTTCTTGTTATATCCCTGCTTAGCGGCTTCTACGCGGAAAATCATGTTGAATACTGGAAGAAGATACAGGTAAAACTGCCGTTTTTACTGCTTGCTGTTGGATTTATTTCCGGTCCGGTTTTCAGCCTGTCCAAATTCAAAAAGATACTGTTTGTTTTTTCACTGACGGTTTTCATAGCAGGAGTCATTACATTGGTTAATTATTTTCTGCATTTTTCATACATCAATGAACAGCTTTTGCATTCAAAGCCTATTTATATTTTGTATGCGGTGGAACGCCCTGAAAATAAACAGGTGAATCATATTTACTACAGTGTGTTACTGGCATTTTCGATCTGGGCTTGTTTCTATTTGTTCAGGGAAAAATTTGCACCGACCAAACTCGGGAATCTACTTGTTTTGTCAATGGGAATTGGCCTGGTGATTATACTTCATGTAATTGGTGCCAGGACAGGACTGTTCGGATTCTATGCTTCATCCATGGTAGCTGTTTTATGGTATATCATCAAGGAGAAAAAATATATTGTTGGTTTGGTTGCTGCACTATTGCTCGGGCTTGTTTTTGTAAGTACGTATAAATTATTACCTGCCTGGCAGAATAGGGTTGCAAATACCAAAGAGGATCTTGGCAGGGAAGAAGAGGGGAAAGATATTAACCATTATTCCATTTCCATGCGCAAGGCGGCGCTGAAAACTGCGTGGAAAATTTATCAGAAAAATCCAATCCTCGGAGTAGGAGAGGGCGACTTGCAGGATGAGATGGACAGGCAATATACCGCTGATGGTTCTGTACTTATCATGGAAAACCGCAAGCTTCCGCATAACCAGTTTTTACAAACATTAACCACTACCGGAATAGCAGGATTATTAATTTTAATATTGATATTTCTTTTGCCTTTGACAAGAGCAAGTGTATGGAAAAATATTTTATTTCTTTCTTTTCTCGTGATATGTTTTTGCTCTTTCCAGGTGGAATCTGTACTGGAACGACAGGTTGGGATAACGTTCTTTTGTTTCTTCTATCTTGCGATGGTGGGAATGATGGAAAAGCGCAATACTGTTTCGATAGATAAAAAATAGCACCTGTCATTCAGTAGGAAATATATTCTTGACCGAAGGGAATAAACTTCCCAGTGCTACAGATGAAGTTGAATCATAGCCTCAAACTCAGTGATTGCTTTTCCTGCTTTTATTTTTCCCATCTCATCATTAATACGGGCAAGGTTCCTACTGAATGACAACTACGGTAGCTCAGAAATGAAATTACAACTTTCTAAATCACCAACTCACTGCTTCAGCTCTTCCTCATAGGATGGTAACTCCTCGAGTTGTTTATTGATCCTGGCAGTCCATTTTATCTGTTCTTCCTTGATGATGGAATGATTGGTTTCCTTGTCATACTGGTCCTGCATTTCCTCGCTTTCTTTAGCGATGTTGTGGTACAGCTCCTTTATTGCAAGATACTTCTTTTTTGCCTCGCTGTTTTTCACCTGGTCCAGGTGTTTTGCTTTTAATATCTTCCAGAATTTGCGCGCAGAAATTTCAGTGATGTCAAAGTGTCCGCGCTCATGTTGCAATACAAATGAATCATCTGTTTTTGTCCATGATTTTGAACGGATCATATAGACATTTATCTTGAGCTTGAAATTATCTTCATCAGAATGGAAACTGAAGGCAAATCCGCTATACGTCATGGCTACCCTTGCGCCCCTGTCCTGTGGTGGTCCTTTAAAATCATTCCAGTTTACTTTTATACCCGGCTTGTAAACTATAGTGTCATTATCAGAAGCATCTTGCTTCAATGAATGCATTGCTGAAGGTTGGTAAAAACCCAGGAGAAAGAGTGGAAGTATGAGTAGTAGATATTTCATTGTATTTTATTTGCCAGTCGTATGAGCATCTCAAGCAAGGGGTTTCATAATATTAACTTCAAAATCTATTCCACGATTGCGTTTTCATTTTGTTCCAGGGTATTGATATAGGTGACTGCCACCAAATCCCCGCTGACATTCACCACGGTACGGCACATATCCATGATCCGGTCAAGACCGTAAATAATTGCAATGCTTTCCGGCGGAATACCAAGGAAAATAAGGATCAGCATCAGGATCGGCATGGAACCTCCAGGTACGCCAACAGTTCCGATACCGGCAAAAATGGCACAAGCCATTACGATGCAATCCTGTGAAAAATTCAGGTCGATCCCGAAACATTGCGCCAGGAAAATAATGGAAATTCCCTGGTAAATGGCTGTTCCATTTTGATTGGTGGTGCTGCCAATGGTCAATATAAAATTACTGATGTCTCTGGGCATTTTCAGCTTTTCTGTAGAAGTTTCAATGGCTATCGGTAAGCTTGCACTGCCGGAAGAAGTTGAAAAAGCGGTAATCATTACCTCGCGGATATTTTTGAAAAACGAAAGCGGATTCGTGTTGGAAAGATATTTTAATATCAGTGAGAAAACCACGAATTGTTGTATTGCCAGTGCCAGCAAGACAACGAGCATATATTTTATAAGTATGGTAATAAAGGAGATTCCGATACTGAGGGTAAGTACAAAAAGGAGGGATGCAACACCGAATGGTGCAAGCAACATTCCGAAGTGCACTACTTTCATTACAACGGTGTAAAGTCCTTCCAGGAATGATTTAAAAACCGCTGTTTTTTCGGGTGGTGATTTCAATAATGCAATTCCGATGATGAGTGAAAAGACCATCACTGCAATCATGCCGCCTCCGGTGTAATTTGGATCGAAGGCATGCACCATATCTTCAAAGGGATTTTTTGGAAATAGATTGGTAATTGTGTGCCCTAACCCGTGATCACTATTTGTAGCGATGCTATTCTTTATCGTTGAAGTCGTCTCACTGTATTTGGACATTAGTTGGGATAGTGTCTCTTGCGAAAACCCTGCCCCCGGACGGATGATTTTCACGAGTGCATATCCGATAAAAACAGCAATTATAGTAGTAACCACTGTGAACTTAAACATCCGCCATCCTGTCCTCCCCAGTTTATTTGTTTTTCCAAAACCCGCCACCCCAAGTATCAATGCAGACATGATCAGCGGGATCATACACATATAAATAATCCGCAGGAAAATATCCCCGACAGGTTTTATTATGGCAATCAGCTGTTCTTTCGTTTCCGGGGAAACACCAGATTGTACAACAATACATCCCCCGATAATGCCAATAAGCATTCCAAGCAGGATACGGATATGTAAAGGGAATTTCAAATTTGTTTGTTTTTGTGGCTCATACCTCACCCCGCTTCGCGCGCCCTCTCCTTTAAGAGAGGGCTGATCTTTGTAGGGAGTATAATCGTTAACTACTACATGTTTTTTTTGTTCGACGAGCCTTTTTGTTTAGAGGAACGTAATATTTTATATTTAACTTTTCTCGAAGCACGTGTGTGTCTCCCTCTCCTAAAGGAGAGGGTTAGGGGAGAGGTACTTTTGTCGCCAATTTACTTTTCTTGTACCCGTAACTAAAATAAATCACCAATCCAATGATCAGCCAGATGATGAAACGTTCCCAGTTTCGTACGCCTAATTCCGTCATTAAATAAAAACAAGAAACCAAACCAAAAACAGGAATGATTGAAAAACTTCTCAGGTAACTGTATATCGTTATCACCACTAAAATAATTGCGAAAATAAAATACGGGAGTTTTTCCCGCAGGACTTCCCAAATGCCGAGATCTGGATTTTTAATATCCTTCAAACTAAAAAATGAAGCAAAGAACCCCGGATTAAAAATAACCATGCTTGCAATGAAAGCCACAAACATGGCGGGGACAATGTATTTCCCGCTCACATAAGGAATCTTGAACCTGCCAGCCTGTTTTTCCTGCCTTGGAATAACAAGGATTCCACCGCATACAAGTACAAATGCAAAAAGTGTCCCGATACTGGTTAGGTCGGTGACGAAATCAGAATCCAGGACAAGGGCAGGTATACCAACCAATAGTCCTGTAATAATAGTAGAGAAAGAAGGCGTCCTGTATTTAGGATGGATCTTTCCGAATTTTTTAGGGAGCAAACCGTCGCGGCTCATGCTCATCCAGATGCGTGGCTGTCCGATCTGGAACACCAGTAAAACGCTGGTCGTCGCAATGACTGCGCTGAGTGCGATGGCTCCGCCGAGCCAGTTTAATCCACGTTCGTTAAAGGCAGTTGCAAGGAAATCCTGTACATCCAGTTTGGAATAATTGACCATTCCGGTCAGGACAAGGGCGACTAAAATATAAAGAACGGTACATATTATTAATGAGTAGAACATACCACGCGGCAGGTCGCGCTGCGGGTCCTTACATTCTTCCGAAGTTGTGGATATGGCATCAAACCCGATATACGCGAAAAAAACAGCGGACACTCCTTTCATTACCCCGCCAAATCCGTTGGGTGCGAAGGGTACCCAATTCTCAGGATTGATGTAGAAAAATCCGATAAGTATCACTAAAACGATTACGATTAATTTGAAGGCAACCATCAGGTTACTGGAGGTGCGGCTTTCCTTGATCCCGATAAAAACCAGCCATGTTATGAATATGGTTATTGCCAGTGCCGGAAAATTAAGTATGATCGGAATGCCGGCAATATGAGGTGCGCTTTGCCATAAATGCTCCAGACTTAATTGATCCTGGGAAGGTGCTGTATGTGTTAAAGCTGCCTGTACGACAGCATCATGTGCACTTTTAACTGAGAAAAAGCTTGTACTGAGGTACTCGGGGATATTGATATTCAGACCCATACCATGTCCAAGATTTTTAAGGAAGCTGGATAAATTCCCTGACCATGAAATGGCAACAGTAATATTCCCGATGGCATATTCCATGATAAGATCCCAACCGATGATCCATGCAACCAGCTCACCAAAAGCAGCATACGAATATGTATATGCACTTCCTGACACAGGTATCCTGGAGGCAAATTCCGCATAACAAAGGGCTGAGAACCCACAGGCTACCGCTGTGATAATGAAAAGAAAAACTACAGCAGGCCCACCATCAAAACAAGCCTTTCCTACGGTACTGAATATCCCGGCGCCGATAATGGCTGCAATTCCAAGCGCCGTCAGGTCACGAACTGTTAGTACCTTATTTAATTGTGAATGCCCGTCCAGCAAGCCTGCATCGGCTTCCTGAAGGATATGATCAATGGATTTTTTTCTGAAATGTGTGACTGCTCTCATAC
>CAILMK010000473.1 GCA_903835275.1 uncultured bacterium
CGCTCTCAGTTGAGAATAATCATAACCATGACCTTGGAGATTCGGGGAAGCAAGGCACTATATCCGTTTTGCAGGATAATAAAATAACACCTGTTTCATTCAGCAATTCCCCGCAATTCATAAAAGTAAAGGATAAGGTAATAGCGCTTGTAGGTATTAATCTTATTCGTGACAGGGATAGCTGCATGCAGAAAATTCCTTCCGCAGAAATCCTTCAAAAGCTAAGGCTTGCAAAAGCCTTGTCTGACCTGGCGGTAGTGTTTATACACTGGGGTAATGAATTGGTTTCATGGCCGGATGAAAGACAAAGAAACGAAGCAAAATGGCTGGCTGAAAATGGTGCTGACCTGATTATCGGTTGTCATCCGCATGTTATCCAGGAACCGGAAATGATTGCAGGAAAACCTGTTTTCTTTTCCCTAGGGAATCTTTTATTCGATCAGAAATACTATGATACTAAAAGAGGTTTGATAGCTGATTGCATGATCAGGGATGGAAAACTGGAATGCAATGGCATTTTCACTCATACGGGAAAGAATACTTTTTATCCTGTTATTGCAGGCACAAAACAATATAACCTGCCATCAGTAAGTTTGCATTCTTCTTTAAAGGTTTCTGGTTTTATACTCAAGGGTGACAGGGATAAGTCCGGCAAAGTGATTTTATCAGGAAGTGATGGAAAATCATCTTTTCGTTCTTTTCCCATTAATATGGTATCTGCTAGCCGGGCATATTTTGGTGACGGGAAAGAATATTTATTCACGGTGGAAAAACACTATTCCAATATGGATAATGAAATAGGTTTTCGGCCTTATGTGTATAGTGTCACTGCAAATGGACTGGTTTCGCGATGGAGAGGCTCAGCCCTTGCCTGGCCGCTGCTGGATGCTTTTATTATTCAAGGGAAAACAAGCGTCCTTTGTGCTTTGCACAGGGGTGATTCCTTTATTAAACATGATTCAGCTAATACTGACAGAAGAGTGGTTGCCTACCATTGGAGCGGGTTTGGGTTTAAGGCAGATCCTGATTCAGGAGATTGCATAAAGTGCAGACAGGAATATAAGGCAAGGGGAATGCTCAAATAAAAATGCTTTTTCGCCAAAGTCCATTTTTAGTCAAAGCCCATTCTGGTCTTCCGGATTAACAGTTTTCTGGGTGACCGGCAGGAAATATTTGAAATCAAGGGCGAAATAATGTCCTGCCAAAGGCTCGATGATATATGAATTTTTCGTGTCGCGCTGGTATGTGATCGCGGTATATGCCAGGTTAGTGAGCATCCGGTGATAAGAGCCTCCGATGTAAAAATAACCGCTTGTTTTGGTACGGTGTTCATAACCAACGGCTGAGTTCAATGCCGGCAATACCCAGTATTTAACTTTTGTCAGGGCATCTACAGTTCCATCTGGACTTTTTGATTCTACATCGCTGGCAAAAAAATCAGCGCTGCCGCCAAATGCCCCGTCTATATAATCGTTCGGGGCAATATGAATATAGAAAAGTGCCATCAATGGTATTTCATAGGTAACTAGTTTGAACTGCGTAGATGTACTGAATCCTGTACTATCAATGGCAGATACTCCGTAGGTCCTTTGGGTGTAAGTGAGTCCGCCTTCTATGGAAATACCCTTGTAAACTGCTTTGCGTATGATCATTCCGAAATTGTAACCCACCTTCGGGTTGATCGTGAAAGTGACATTATCTGCGGAACCCTTAAAAGAAGTGTTGCTGAATAACTCTGAAGGGATAATGGGTTTAATCTGAAACCCCACTACCGGGTATAGCTGGGAAAAGGCATTGGAACAGCATAGAGTGCCTAATATGACTGCCAATAGCACTGTTTGAATCCTTGTCCCGCCCTTCATTTTCATATTACAAAGCTACAATGTAAATAAGGAATTGTGAAATACAGTTTTTAGCGCTTATCGGTAGTGTATTCGTGCAAATGCCCCACCTTTGCAGTATGTTAACGCCTTTCAGGTTTAAATATTTTGATGTCTACCAGGATAAATGTGCCATGAAAATTGGTGCCGATGCCATGTTGCTGGGTGCAATGGTCAGGGCGGAAAATGCATCATGTATCCTTGATATTGGTACGGGAACAGGAGTACTGGCATTAATGATCGCGCAGCAAATAAATCATGCTTATCCGGAACATCTATTTAAAATTGACGCACTTGAAATCGATACCGACGCAGCAAAACAAGCAGCTGAAAACATTGCATCTTCTCCATGGCCTGAAAGGATAAAAGTAATACACGACTCATTCGAAAATTATTCAATGCTTACCAGTAATACTTATGATTTAATTGTCAGCAATCCTCCATATTTTGATGACAGGATTTCGGGAAAAGGAGGAGTGGTCCCACCAATGAAAGAGGAAAGAAAAAAGGCACGTTTATCGGATAGCCATTCCATTTCTGATTTAATGAAAGGCGTTAATGAACTATTGAATGATAATGGAAAATTCCAGATGATATTTCCTGCATCTGAAGCAAAGAAAATTATTGCTATTGCAGAAGAAAATGAATTATTCCTCAATGAAATTATTCATATTAAAAGCTTTGAAAATACTGAGGTGATCAGGAATGTTTTTACATTTTCCCGAAATAAAAAAATTGTTAAAGAATCCGGGTTTATTATCTATGAAAGTCCGCGAAAATACTCCGTGGAATATTTGGAATTAACGAAGGAGTTTCATGGAAAGGAGCTTTGATTTATTCAAGGATAAATTCTCTCTTGCCTTTCTTTCTGTCTTGACACAAAAAGAAACAAAAAGGTCAAGGCGCCGCAAGCTTTCCGGCGGCGCCGTCCGCACCACCCCACG
>CAILMK010000474.1 GCA_903835275.1 uncultured bacterium
CTGTTCCAAATGAAGCTGCTGTTTCTACTCCAGAACGCAACTCATCCGTCCTTCCTTTTGCTTTCTTTATTTCTGATTGTGTTGCCATTTCATCAGGTCTTAAATAGTTAGTCATTTGCTACCGACTTTGAAAGTGCTGGGAATAAACCTATATCTCGCCAATTTGGGAAAAAATCACTTACGCCATTAACAACTTCTCGATCTAATCTATCAATAGATCCATATTGACCTTTGTTTTCTCTTAGATAATCGAAAAAAGCGTATTCGTCGAAGTTAGGATCTTGTTGTTTCATTTGCCTAGCAATAGCCAAAAAACTATCATTTGGTGTTATCTCTTTAAATAGATTTTGTGTAAAATTTCTAGTGCTTTTAGATGGATTTTCAGAAGATATCTTTGTATTTTTAATGAGAGACTTAACTTTTGGAGTTCTTTTATATTGAATTATAGCTGCTCCACCTGGAGATAATCCCATTCCCTCTTGCTTGCCATCCTCTGATAATTTATCTGTTGTTAAAAAATTATAGAAATCTTCATCAGCTCCCATGTCTGTATATTTTTCAGCTATTTGTTGCAAATTTTTTAAACTCTCTTCTTTTTTATGAGGTAGAAGTCTATCGAATAAATCTCTATTCGCTATTTTTAAAGCCTGCCCTTTACTCTTTGCTAAATCTAAAGCTTTGGTTGAATAATATTCAGCTGCTTGCTGCGGAGTCATTTTTCCGGTTGCGACAGAATTTCTAGCTTTCTTCTTTATTTTTAATTGCAAATCTCCTGGAATATCAGAGAATGTTTCCTTTCCCTCTTTTTGCAATCTGGTTTCTAGTTGCTTGTCAAAAAGATTGTCGACTTCTTGATCTACTCCTTTTTTATAATCAAGCTGTTTTCTGTATTCTTCAGGTGCATTTTGATACAATTCTTTTTGTTTATCTGCATAAGCCCTTGCTTCTGGAAAATTTGTCGCTAATCCTCTGTCAAATGCTTCATTTATTGCCTGTTCATCTCTTTGGCTATTCCAAGGTGATGTAGGAATGAATTTTTCATTTAATGGATTTTCACTTGCAGCACCTGGATTTGAAAGAGCTTCTTTCTCTCTAGTTTGATTAGAAGGAATTGTTTGTTGGTTTTGTTGTTGACTATTTCTCTCGATTTGACCTGGCATTTGTGCGAATTTCACACTTTCTAAATTTGAAAAATTTGGTGATGATTCAATATTTGCTTGTTGATATTCTTGACCAGGAACTCCTCCTCTTTTATATGCTTTTCTCAATTGCTGCTGCTTTGCCAATTCCCCAAATGATTGGATCGTCTGCGGAGTAGATCCGTAAGCCCCTGCTGCACGAGCTAGAAATTGAGCTGGGGATAAATTTCCTTTATCAGAATCATTTGCCAATCCCTGCAAGTCGGATTTTCGCCTTTGATGTTCCACTTCTTTTGGAATTTGTTCTGCTAGTCCCTTCCCTAGATTTTCTCCTATCCTACCGAAGATATTAGCTTTTTTTACGTAATTTGCCATTATCGCCCCATGAAGTTAGGTAGTAAGTTTCCTTGTCCTTGTGATCCAAACTGTCTAATTTGAGGACTTGCCGCAACTCCTCCACCTTTATAAGGATCGCTATTGACACCAACTTTATTTCCTCCAAAAGAGTTTTTCAACCAATTTCCAGCAGCACCCCCAAGAGATGCTCCTATTGGGCCAAAAGCC
>CAILMK010000475.1 GCA_903835275.1 uncultured bacterium
ATGATATGCTTGCACAGCCAAAGCCCTGATATCAATCAAGGTGTTGAGCGTGCAAAAGAAGAAGACCAGGGCGCAGGTGACCAGGGTATGATGTTTGGTTATGCAAGTAACGAAACTGACAACTACATGCCACTTTCACTGGAGCTTTCCCACCTTTTACTTCGAGAACTTGCTGAAATACGCCGCGAAGGCAAGGTAATGAAATACCTTCGTCCGGATAGCAAGGCTCAGGTGACTATTGAATACAACGAAAAGAACAAACCTCTGCGTATAGATACCATCGTTGTTTCTACACAACATGACGAGTTCATCAAATCTTCTGATAAGGTGAGCAAGGAAGAAGCTGAAAAGCAAATGCAGGACGTTATCAAGGCTGATATCATCAAGCATTTGATCCCGCGCATCAAGAAATTCCTTCCTACACGTATCAAGAAGCTTTTCACAGATGACGTTCGTTACCTCATCAATCCTACTGGCAAGTTCGTAATCGGCGGTCCTCACGGGGATACAGGTTTGACAGGCCGTAAGATCATCGTTGATACTTATGGTGGTCGCGGTGCTCACGGTGGTGGTGCATTCTCAGGTAAGGATCCATCCAAGGTTGACCGTTCCGCTGCTTATGCTGCACGTCACATTGCAAAGAATATGGTTGCTGCAGGTGTAGCTGACCAGGCGCTTGTACAGGTAGCATACGCTATCGGTGTTGCTGAGCCGGTTGGTTTCAACGTGAATACTTACAATACAGGTAAGGTTAAAAATGCAGAAGGCAAGAAACTTAGTGATAATGAAATTGCTGATAAGCTTAGCAAATTATTTGATCTTCGCCCGGCAGTTCTTATCAAACGTCTTGGTTTGAAGAACCCTATTTATAGCGAAACAGCAGCTTACGGACACATGGGCCGTACTCCTGAAATGAAGACTGTTGGCGCTAACGGACATACCCGCCAGGTGGAAACATTCACGTGGGAGAAATTGGATTATGTAGATAAGATCAAACAGGCTTTCGGTCTGTAAGATTTGATTTCTGAAGATATTTTTGGAAAGCCTCCCGATGCTCGGGAGGCTTTTATTTTTCCCGCAGATCTCGCGGATAACGCAGATTAATTTACCAGACCATTAACTTTCCTGAAGATATTCTTGTCGATATTATCACAGTTGAAATTTACCAATATTCCGATTGGCTTTCCGGATAATTTTAAATAAGTAATAAGTTGTTTGTGATGCACTTTTGCAAGTTCCTCTACAGATTTAATTTCAATAATAACGAGATCATTTACAAGTAAATCAATTCTAAAACCAACATCCATTTTTACATCGTCATAAAAAACGGGAAGAGGAAGCTCAGATTTAACGTCAAGGCCTCTTTTCTTCAATTCATAGATTAAAGTAACCTGATAAACGGACTCAAGTAATCCTGGACCAAGGGCATTATACACATTGAAAATTGCGCCTCTTATCTGGTATGTAATCTCATTAATATCCATATTAGCGTATTAAAAAATATCAGCGTAATCTGCGGGATCAGCGGGAAAATAGCCTACATCCTTTCAGGCATTTCTATGCCCAGTAATTTCATGGAGGCTTCTATGCATTGAGCCGCTTTTGTAATTAGTAATATCCGGAAATTGCGTACTTGTTCATCGGCTTCATTCAGAACAGAATGTTCCTGGTAAAAACGATTGAATTCCTTTGCAAGTTCGTAGGCATAATTTGCTACAAGCGCGGGAGAAAGATTCTCCTCTGCTTCCCGTAACACATCATCCTTGCGTGATAAAAGTTTTATTACTTCCTTCTCTTCAGCATGTAAATTAACATTTCCAAAATCGCCACTACCATTCTCTCCTGCCTTTCTCAATATAGAACGTATTCTGGTATATGTATATTGTATGAAAGGTCCGGTGAAACCCTGCAATTCTATGGATTCCTTTGGATTGAAAAGCATGCGCTTTTTAGGATCCACTTTCAGGAGATAAAACTTGAGTGCAGACATACCTATCTTGCGGAAAAGATCATGTTGTTCTTCTGAGGAAAGATCTTCCAGTTTTCCCTGCTCTTTCGTTTTTTCCTCGGCGGCTTTCAGCATATCGCTGATAAGCTCATCTGCATCTACAACCGTTCCTTCACGTGATTTCATTTTTCCTTCGGGAAGATCCACCATACCATAGGAAAGATGATTCAGGGAATCCCACCACGGACGGTGAAAATGTTTGAATATTAAACGCAATACTTTGAAATGATAATCCTGTTCGTTGCCTACGGTATAGATCAATTCATCCAGTGCGAATTCATTAAACCTTTCCTGAGCGGTACCAAGATCCTGGGTAATATAAACAGAAGTTCCATCAGAACGCAATACAAGCTTTTCATCAAGTCCATCCCCTGTAAGATCTATCCAGACTGAACCATCTTCACGTTGTTGGAAAACATGTTTTTCCAAACCTTCATTCACAATATTTTTTCCTAAAAGATACGTCTGGCTTTCATAGTAGAATTTATCAAAATTTACTCCAAGGTTTTTATACGTGATGCTAAATCCTGCGTATACCCACTCATTCATCATTTTCCAGATGCGAATGGTTTCCGCATCACCATCTTCCCACTTCAACAATAGAGCTTGTGCTTCTTTTATAAGAGGTGCGTTTTTTTCAGCTTCCTCTTTCAGCATTCCTGTTTCAACCAGGGTTTTTATCTCCTGCTTATAAATCTTGTCAAATTCAACATAGTATTTCCCTACCAAGTGATCACCTTTCATACCTGAACTTTCGGGAGTTTCACCGTAACCGAATTTCATCCAGGCAAGCATGGATTTGCAGATATGTATTCCGCGGTCATTGATGAGGTTTGCCTTGATCACTTCATGGCCCCGTGCTTTTAAAATTTCAGCAACGGAATAACCAAGAAGATTATTCCTGACGTGACCAAGGTGAAGTGGCTTATTTGTATTCGGAGAGGAATATTCCACCATTACTTTTCTGGGTTTGGAAGAAACTCCCCAAACCAAAGATTCATTTTGTCCCAATTCCCTGAGATAATCCAGCCATGTTTCCTTAGTAAAAAGAATATTCAGGAAGCCTTTTACGATTTCGTATTTTTCAATTTGTTCAACATTATTGACAAGGGCAGCACCCAGCTCTTCTGCAGTTTCCTGTGGTGATTTGTGGGATACTTTAGTCAAAGGGAAAACAACAATAGTATAATCGCCTTCAAATTCAGGGCGTGTTTGTTGTAATTGAATATCCGAAGCGGTGATTTCAACCTTATATAGCTCATTAACCGCTTGAGCTGCCTTTTCCCTGAGTAAATTCTGAATATTCATATGGTAATCTATATATCTCACAAAGATACGAATATATTGAAACCTCTAAAATTGATGTTTTGTTCCTTTCCTCATGGAAATCGGCTTAACTTTGTCTCTCCTTTACCAAAAATGAAGTATGTTCACTCACTGATCCGCTGGACGCAAAGCCGTCTGAATAAAAGGCAATTTTTGTTGCTTTCAGCGGTGCTCATTGGGGTATCCATGGGTTTTGCTTCCATTGTTCTGAAAACCTTTGTTCATTACATTTTCAAGGCTGCTACATTCAACCGCGGGGTGAATTACAATTACTATTACCTGGCACTTCCGGGCATTGGAATTTTACTCACTGTTCTCGTCATAAAGTACCTGCTAAGGGGTAAACTTGAAAAAGGACTCTCTAATCTTCATTTGAATATTTCCAAGAATGCAAGTTCTGTTCCGCGGGAACAAATGTATTCGCAGATCATTACAAGTTCTATTACCATAGGCCTGGGGGGCTCTGCAGGTTTGGAAGCCCCTATTGTGATTACCGGAGCCGCATTCGGTTCCAATTATGCAAAGGTATACCACCTTACCGCAAAGGATAGAACATTGCTTCTTGCCTGCGGTGCGGCGGCAGGTATTGGATCAGCTTTTAATGCCCCAATAGCAGGGGTGCTATTCGTATTGGAAGTATTGCTGCTGGATGTATCCATTTCCGCCTTTATTCCGCTCATTATCGCTGCTGCAAGCGGTGCCCTGATCTCTAAAATATTCCTTGAGGAAAATATTCTCTTAAGCTTTGACCACGTGCAGGCCTTTAATTACAGAAATGTACCATATTACATCATTTTAGGAGTGCTTGCCGGATTACTTTCTGCGTATCATTCACGATTATTCACCAAGGTGGAAGGATGGTTCAGCAAATCAAAAGGCAAGGTTTATCGCAATGTAATTATCGGTGGCATTTTGCTGGGTTTTCTTTATTTTATTTTTCCAAGTTTATTCGGTGAGGGTTATTCGAGTATAAAAACACTCTCTGACCAGAAGCCTGAAAACCTTATGAACGGAAGTATATTTTCAGAGTACGAAAACAATGCCTGGTATGTTTTGATCTTTGTTGGATTAACAACCTTTGTAAAGGCATTTGCAACAGGTATTACACTTGGTGCAGGTGGAAACGGAGGAAATTTTGCACCATCGCTTTTTCTTGGTGCTCACCTGGGATTTTTCTGGGCGAGGCTGTTGAATCTCTTGAATTTTACAAAACTGCCTGAGAATAATTTTACCATTGTAGGTATGGCAGGAATACTCAGCGGTATTTATCATGCACCATTGACTGCAATATTTTTAATCGCGGAAATCACTGGCGGTTATACCTTGATGATTCCGTTGATGATTGTATCATCTATTGCATTTGTTATCTCTAAATATTTTGAGCCGTATTCAATGGATACTAAAAAACTGGTGCATAGCGGTCAAATATTTACCGATGACAAGGATAAGAATATTCTGGTAAGTATAAAGGCATCCGGACTGGTGGAAACTGATTTTCAAAAAATAAAGGCAGATGCAACACTTGGAAGCCTGGTGGATCTGATCTCCACTTCGAGAAGAAATATATTTCCTGTTGTGGATGCCGATGGAAAACTTCTTGGTATCGTTCTTTTAGACAATGCCCGTGAAGTTATTTTCAAAAGGGAATTGTATGATACCATGAAAGTTTCCGAGCTAATGACTAAGGCTCCGGGAATGGTGCATCCTATGGAAACCATGGACGTAGTCATGCAGAAATTTGATGACACCGGAGCATGGAATTTACCGGTGATTGATGATGGAAAGTATATCGGATTTATCTCAAAATCAACGGTGTTCAATAGATATAGGGAAAAGCTGATGGCGACTACGCTTTAACCACCCTTGCCCCTAAATCCCCTAAAGGGGACTTTCCCCTTATCACTAATTGCATGAAGTGCTTCCCCCTTTAGGGGGTTAGAGGGTTGAGTTCATTTTTTTATTATATTTGTACTGATATGGCAAAACGTTTTTTCAGGAATAATGATCCGAATAATTTCAAGGATCTTGGATTCGGGACACAGGTAAGTAACTCTGTCAAGCGCATGCTCAATGCCGACGGAACCTTTAATGTTATCCGTAAGGGCGTGAAGGGACAGGGCGTCATGAATCTTTACAACCTGTTGATCACCATGTCATGGCGCAGGTTTATGTTTTCCCTGATTACCTACTATGTAGTTGCAAATTTATTTTTTGCTGCACTTTATGTATTAGGTGCCCACGAAAACCTTGGTGGCGAAACGGGAGCCAGTGGAATGAATAGTTTCTGGGATGCTTTTTTCTTCAGTGCGCAAACGCTTTCCACTGTAGGATACGGGCATATTCATCCTGTAACTCTTTTTGGAAATATCATCGCCGCTGTAGAATCCCTGACCGGTTTGATGGGATTTGCATTAGCTACAGGTTTATTGTATGGAAGGTTTTCAAGACCGAATGCAAAAATATTATACAGCGATAAGGCCGTTATTGCTCCTTACAAGGATATCACTGCGTTTATGTTCCGACTGGCGAATATGAGAAAGAATCAACTCATTGAAACCACTGTTATATTGAACTTTTCCATGGTAGTGGAACGCGACGGAAAACCAACCCGAATTTTCGAAAATCTTAAACTGGAAAGGGATAAAATTGATTTCTTTCCAACTTCATGGACGATCGTTCACCCTATAGATGAAAACAGCCCCTTGTATGGCCTTACAGAGGAAGACGTAAACAAAGGTAATGCGGAGTTTATTTTATTGATCAATGCTTTTGATGATACTTTCTCCCAAACGGTACACTCAAGGCGCTCCTACAAGCATCATGAAATACAATGGGGTGCCAAATTCCCTACGATGGTTGATACCCCTGAAAATGGGAAAACAGTATTGCGCCTTGATAAGATCAGCGAAACTGAAAAAGTGCCATTGCCCGTGATCATTGTTGAACAGGAATAAAACCAATTAATCTTTGGAAATATATCGCCCCGAACTACATACCAATATAATTGGTTAAATTGCAATCGTTTAATTAAAACTTAAAGCCTAATGAAAGTCTTACTTGCAGTATTTGGCGTACAAATAAAATTTAACGGGGCACACCTTACCCTTAACAATTATGTTGATAATAGGGATTACCTTGATACATTTCATGATTTCACAAATGATGTATTAAAAAATGTTGTTCAATGGGAGCGAGAAAAACATCCAACGCTTTCTCTCACCTGTGCTGATGGAGTATTACCTAGTAAGAAAGACAGAGTTGTTTATGGCTTCTTTGATGCGGGAAGAAATGGAGATAGATTTAAAATAAAAGATTATACGGACGAGAAGTCAGATACTACAATTATAGACCCCAGACACTCAAGTATTAGAGAAGCATTTTATTTTTTAAGTGTACCTAAGGGTAGGACTCGTGGTTATTTAGTTCTGCAAGTCCCAGAAGGGCAAGGAATCAAACATTTAGTGAATCACAGTATTGACATATACATGCACAAAATAGGATTACATAGGTATAGAGTTGAAATTTCAAATTTAATCAATGATAAAGTTTTTCATAGAATGATGGACAAGGGTAATTTCAAAGAAATGGTTTTTACAAAATATGGAATCCCCTCAAAAATGGAAGATTTAAAAAATAATGACACCAAGGTACCTTTGAGTATTGGTACAATAAAAACTGTTTTTCAATCACCGGATCTCGGAAAACAATTTAAACTATTTGCGCGAAATATTTACGTTGAGAAATCAAAAAAGAAAGCAGAGGAAGGAAAATCAAAAATTTTTGTTGAATTAATGGAGGACAATTATGACGAAATATCTATGAAAATTGATCTAAATGGTAAACAAAAAACTTTTCACATATCGCAAACTGGAAGGACTCTGCCAGATTTAGACGTTACAGAACATATAAAAAGAGATTCAAATGGAAGACTTGATATCAAAGATTTAATAATTCAGGCGAAAGATTTAATTGCTGATGTTTCTGATCATGTGTCAGCAGCTGATTTAAAATAATATTTAATGTTCTCAAGAATTGATATAAGAAAAATTATCGTCGCTCATATGAGGACGATTCGAATAATTGGGAAAGGATTGGATTATTGGGGGATATTTTTATTCTTTATATCGCCGGCCATAATGGCAACTATTATTGTTTGTTTTTCAAATATTAATTTCGAGAAAAGCATTAGTAACTTTTTAGCCGCTGAATGCATTGTTGGCGGATTTCTATTTAATCCATTAGCATTAATATATAGCATCTTAGAAAAAATAAAGGAAAAGTGTCCAGAAAATGATGTCAAAATGCAATACGCGAAGGAAATTCACATCAATATCTCTTTTAGTATTCTGATAGCTTTAGTTGGTTCTTTCTTCTTAGTAATTGATGATCTTATTGTACCCAAAACAACTTCATCCTTACCCCATTATTTATTTATGATTAAACACGTAATCAATTGGGTAAATTACTTTCTTCTAGGAACTTTTTTCCTGTCTTTATTATTTATACTTAATCGCATTTACATTTTGCTAGACAATGATAATTAAGCGCTAAGATTTTTTTATGAGGAATAAAACCTGTTTTACTTCGCCTTTTTTATCTTCTCCAATAACTCTTTTGTAGAATCCGTTTTATCGCCGCTTTTTTCTCCTGTAGCTATGGCTTTGTTTGCCCAAACTTCCGCATCCTTCAGTCGATTGGTTTTGTATAGCAAAGCGGCATAGGTATCCATCAATGCGTATTTAGGTTCAATCTCAACTA
>CAILMK010000476.1 GCA_903835275.1 uncultured bacterium
ATACTCGAATTTAAGTAATATTTAATTCTCATTCGCCTTATAAATGGCAACCAACCTGTTTTTAAAAATATTTGCAACTAATTTGCAGGAAACTTTTAACTTTGGTACGGCGTTTGAATCTATATATTTGATAAAAAGGTTTACACTATGAAAAAGTTACTAATATTCTCAATAATCGCTCTTCTTTGCTCAGGAAGCCTTAGCGCACAACGTGGTGGGCATGGAGGCGGAGGCGGCGGAGGTCACTCATCCGGTGGCGGAGGTGGTCATTCATCCGGTGGAGGCGGCGGTGGTCATTCATATGGTTCCCGTTCCGGTGGCGGCGGCGGTTCTCATTTTTCCGGCAGCAATGGCGGCGGGGCGCGTCCTCCCGGACATTCCTATAATGGTACAAGCAGTTCACATAGTTATAACGGAGGTTCACGAGGCTATAACGGTGGCAGTCGCGGATATTATGGTGGCGGAGCACATTATGGCGGCGGCGAACATTCTTACGGTGGCCACGGATATTATGGCGGCAATCGCGGATACTACGGTGGTCGCGGATATTATGGCGGTCATGGTTACTACGGCGGATATTATGGCGGCTATCCATATTATTATGGTGGCGCATGGTGGCCCTACTACAGGTCTTACCCTTACGTAAACCCTTACCTTGGGTTTTCATACAATTACTATGGTAATCCTGGATATGAGGAGTATAATAATTACAATTATGATAACGGGGATGATAATTACAATGGCTATGATGAAAGTTCTGCCCCTCCTGCAAATGGACAAGTACAACCACAGCAGCAAGGAGAGCCCGGTCCCGAATATTCACAACAAAGACCTGATCCTGAGTATTCCCAATCTGGGGGACAAAATGAACCAAATGAACCAAGGGTGATGCCGGATAATGAATTTCAACGTGCCAAGACCAGCATTGACTCCAAAACTTCCGATTATGCAAAGCTGACCATCGCTGAGCAGGTAGTGGATCATAATGCAATGACAACTGAGCAGGTAAAGACTATAATGAGTTCATTTGGAACTGAAGGCAGCAAGCTTGATTTTGCAAAATATGCCTACACCCATACTGTTGATCCAAACAATTACTACATAGTGAATGAGGCTTTCACCTCTGATGATTCTATCAAGCAATTGCATAAGTACATCACAAGGATGCGCCAGCAACAGGAATAAGATATTAAATTAAGTTTTTAAATATTGATAGCCTCCGTGGAATACCCACGGAGGCTTTTTTTATTAACTTCATTTACTGTAAAGAACTGATGAAATACTTTATCCCCTCCCTACAACTGCAAGCTGGTAACAATTCCTTAATTTCGTCCCCAGATGCAAGTGGACATTTTCATACCGTGCTATGTGGACCAGTTATTCCCCCAAACGGGCTGGAATATGGTAAAGATACTGGAGAAACTCGGGTGTGAGGTTCATTACAATCCCGAGCAAACCTGTTGCGGCCAGCCTGCATGGACCACCGGACAAAAGGAGCTTACCAAGCCTGTCGCTGAAAAATGGCTCAAGGAATTTTCCACCGGGAGGACGGTGGTTTGTCCTGCGGGTTCCTGCGTGGGTATGGTCCGGAATTATTACCATGAAATGTTTATGAATAGTTCCTATCACCTTACCCTTCGCGCTGTTCAGGCAAAAACTTTTGAGCTTACTGAATTTTTGGTGGATGTAATGGAGGTTGAAAATCTCGAAGCATCATTGAGTGGCAAAGCAGTCTACCACGACGCCTGCAATGCCCTTCGCGAATGCAAGATAAAGGAAGGCCCGAGAAAGTTATTGCAAAATGTGCAGGGCCTCGAAATTATAAGTACGGGAGATGAAGAAGAATGCTGCGGATTTGGCGGAACCTTTTCCGTTAAGTATGAAGGTCTCTCCACATCTATGGCGGAACAAAAAGTTAATAATGCCCTCAATGCAGGTGCTGATTTCATTATTTCTACTGATTTATCCTGCCTGATGCACATTGAGGGTTATATACGCAAGCAAAAACTCCCTTTGAAAACAATGCATATCGCGGATGTACTGGCTTCAGGATGGTAAGTGGACTTAGTGAAATTCCAAAAAACAAAATCCAAACTCCAGAAAAATTACAAAAACAGAATTCAAATAAATTCGCAATAGACTCCGCCGCGTCGGACGCAATTCGCAATCATGAATTATTCAGCACAGCAATTAGAAAAGTTTACTACGGATGTTTTTCTGAAACTCGGCTTTCCGCCGGAGGTGGCGGGTATTGCGGCAAGAAACCTTGTTCGTGCGGATGTAAAGGGAATAGATTCCCATGGTGTGGCGCGATTAAGTGGTTTTGTGCGTTTGATAAAAAACGGAAGGATCAATCCTAATGCAATACCCAAAATACTCTATGAAACTCCATCTACTGCACGACTGGATGCTGACTCAGGCATAGGCTTGTGGACAGCCCATCATGCGATGAATATCGCGATTGAAAAAGCAAAAACTGCCGGTTCAGGATGGGTGGCAGTTTCCAATTCTTCGCATTTCGGTATAGCTGCAAATCATGCGGAACTTGCCATTAAAAACAATATGATAGGTTTTGTGATGACGAATGCGTCACCATTGGTGGCTCCTGCAGGAAGCATAGAAGCTTATATAGGCACCAATCCTATTTGCGTGGGTATTCCGGCAGGAAAATATCCTCCTTTTATTGCGGATCTTGCCACTGCTGCAGCGGCCAATGGAAAACTTGAAATAGCACAAAGGAAAGAACAAGATATTCCTACCGGGTGGGTGCAAACCAGGGAAGGAAACCATAGTACCAATCCGAATGAACTGAAAGAGGAGGGAACCCTGCTTCCGCTGGGCAGCGATGTGGAAAGGGGAAGGCATAAAGGCTATGCTCTGGGAAGCATCGTAGATATTTTGAGTGGGGTATTATCAGGTGCAAATTTTGGCAGATGGGTACCGCCTTTCGTTTCATTTCTTGAGCCTTCAACAGATATTCCCGGCAAGGGCATCGGGCACTTCATCGGCGCATGGAGAATTGATGCTTTTGATAGTGCCGATGTATTCACATCCAACATGGAAAAATGGATTGAAGGCGCAAGGTCTTTACAGCGCTCCGAAGGCATTGATGAAATACTTATCCCCGGTGAACCCGAACACCGCATGGAAGCTATCCGCATGAAAGAGGGAATTCCACTGACTGAAAAAGTTATTGAGGATTTGAAGAAAATGGATAAGGATCTGGGAGTGAATATTGAATATTAAAGTGAGCCCAAGCTACGGAAGATAAACGCAAAAAAAATGTTGAAGGAAAATTCACTTCAACATTTTGTATTTAATATTCAATATTGGATATTCTTCAGATGTACATCATCCAATTGTATTTGTCCTCGATCGTTCCGCGTTTAATTCCATCCATGGTTTCCAATAACCACGGAGAATATTTACGTTCTGATATAGCAGGGAGATGCAATAGGTCTTCTTTATGTCCGATGTCAGTAATGTCTGCAATGGTTGCTGCAGTTCCTGCGCCAAATGCTTCCATTAAGGTTCCGGCACTATGTGCACTTACTATTTCTTCTACGGAGATGCCGCGTTCTTCCACTTTTACGCCTTTATCTTTTAACAATGTGATGACACTGTTTCGGGTAACACCATCAAGAATGCTGCCATCCAATGCAGGTGTGATTACTGTGTCACCAATAACGAAAAAAACATTCATGGTTCCGGATTCCTCGATCCACTTATGTTCAATATCATCAGTCCAAAGAATCTGTTTGAATCCTTCGGCACTTGCCAGTGCAGCAGGATAGAGGGAAGCGCCATAATTCCCGGCATTCTTCGCGGAACCTACTCCGCCGCGTGCCGCGCGGGTATACTTTTCTTCAATCTTTACTTTTATAGGCTCTGAATAATATGCACCGACCGGACTACAGAAAATTATGAACTTATAAGTTTCGGAAGGACGAATCCCTACAAATTCATCGGTAGCAATCATAAATGGACGTATATATAGAGATGCATCATGAGTGGTTGGTATC
>CAILMK010000477.1 GCA_903835275.1 uncultured bacterium
AAAAAGGCTAAATATGCCGGAATTGAACAAATTTCCGCGTATGGATGCCAATATTATCCCGATTACGGAAATTATCCTGATGACTGCTTTTTTAACACTGGATGCTGCGGACCAGACCATCCAGGCAAAGCATTTTTTATATCCTCCTTACTTTCAAACAGGGGAATTTTATTTCAGCAGTATGTTGGTTCCTGCGTTCATAAATGTGAGCATGAAACATCTCGTTCTTATGGAGCGTACAGGCTGGTGGTTGCATATCCTGGGTATATTTGCCTTCCTGAATTACCTCCCTTTTTCCAAGCATCTGCACATATTATTGTCTTTCCCGAATACATACTATACTCGTCTGAAGGCATCCGGTAAATTCAGGAATATGCCGGAAATTGCTGCGGAAGTTCAATTGATGTTGAATCCTGATGCGCCGGTTCCTGAGACTCCAACCGGAGAGCCCGGACGTTTCGGCGCCAAGGATGCTACTGACCTTTCCTGGAGGGATATCCTTGGTGCATACAGCTGCACCGAGTGTGGACGGTGTACTTCCGTCTGCCCGGCTAACATAACAGCCAAGAAATTATCTCCTCGGAAAATAATGATGGATACCCGTGACAGGGTAGAAGAACTGGGAAGAAATATTGATGCACACGGTGCGGATTTCAAGGATGAAAAATCATTGTTGGGCGATTATATCTCCCATGAGGAAATACTCGCATGTACCACCTGCCAGGCTTGTGTGGAAGCTTGTCCTGTAAATATAGATCCGTTATCCATTATTGTGGAATTAAGAAGGTATATAATTATGGAGGAGGCTAAATCACCGGGAGAGTGGAATGTAATGTTCAGCAATACCGAAAATAACCAGGCCCCATGGCAATTCTCTCCACAGGATAGGTTCAAGTGGGCAGATGACATTAATTAATTCAGTAGGGGTTCAATATTTTGAACTCTTTCGGAAGTGATAAAGGAGTGAGTTAATAATTCTAATGTTTTTTTAAGTAAGATAAGATGGAAATAAAAGTTCCGACAATGGCCGAAATGGCTGCAAGGGGAGAAGAAGCTGAGATACTTTTCTGGGTGGGATGCGCCGGTTCTTTTGACCAGCGTGCACAGAAGATTACGAAAGCATTTGTAAAGATATTGAACAAGCTCAATATAAAATTCGCGGTACTTGGTCCCGAGGAAAGCTGCACGGGTGATCCTGCACGCCGCGCCGGGAATGAATTTCTTTTCCAGATGATGGCGGCGAATAATATCTCCGTCCTGAATGTCTATAATGTAAAGAAGATCGTCACTGCATGTCCGCATTGCTTCAATATGCTCAAAAACGAGTACAAGGAACTGGGTGGAGAATACGAAGTGATACACCATTCATCTTTTCTTCAGCAAATGATTGATGATGGCAGGATTCGCATAGAAGGCGGCGGAGTATTTAAGGGCAAGAAGATCACATTCCACGATAGTTGTTATCTTGGCAGGAATGGAGGCATTTACGAAGCCCCCAGGCGTGTTATTGAGGCATTGGATGCAGAACTTGTGGAGATGAAACGCAGCCGCTCCAACGGATTCTGCTGCGGCGCAGGAGGCGCTCAGGTTTTTAAGGAAGCTGAACACGGAAACAAGGAAGTTTATACAGAGCGTACCGAAGAAGCTCTTGCCACCGGGGCAAACATCATTGCAATGGCATGTCCTTTCTGTATGACGATGCTTTCTACCGGAGTAACTGAAAAAGACAAATCTGATGAGGTAAAGACTCTAGACATAGCAGAACTCATTGCTATGGCAGAGGATTTATAGCCTATTGCAATTTAAAGGAATAGCTTATGGTTTTGTTTTCAAAAACTTCAGTCATTACCAGCATATTATCAGAACATTTTACCACATAAAATGTTTTCGTTCCGCCGAACGTATAACTAATTTGCAATTCGCCGTTTTTTGAAATGCTATAACTGCCTGCGTCATTATTATTGATCATCAATTTGCCTTCTTTGGTAAATTCAAAACTTGATGTTTGCTTAAATCCTGACAATGCGTTGTTACTCATAACAGCTTCAGAAGATAAATTGAATTTTTTGCCTGTTATATACTGACGCATAGTTTCCATACTAATTTTCCTGGTGACATAAGCGACTCCTGTAATTGTGGTTCTTGCTTTGTTAATTGCCTTTACGCCTTCCACTGTCTGATTTTGAATGAATATAACACTTGCCCCCATCATGGCTGCCTTTTGCTTTAGTTTTCTTATCGCCCTGTTTTCTACTTGGGCAACATTTGAAAAAACAGTGGTTCCTGTAGCCTTGGAGTCAATATCCCTTAATGGTATCATGCCGTTTACATCATCTGCAATTGTTGTGATACGAACTTTCTCCCAATCCTCTAAACCATTCACAATACTCAGATCACTGAAATTTTGCACTCTTCCTGATTTAAAAATAATTTTCCGGACAGCATTTTTATATTCAGAATTCTGTAGATCTTCATTGGGATATTTAAACCGGATTATATTACCATCAATTGCTATGACATTTGCTGTAAATGAGTCACCGTTAATCTTGACGATCTTATCTTGTGAATAGACATTCAATCCAAAGAAAAGGGATGCTGCAAGAAGGATAAAAAGGTTTTTGTGTAACATGTATTTTTATTTTCAGCAAAGGTAACTTTTTTTATAATAACTCTAATTTGCAGACTTTATCTTTCTTCTTTTTCTATAGTCCAGAACATTTAAGAATATGGACATTATAATGGCGAATACAAATGCTATAGTTACTAAAGTATCTGTTATTCCGGCATTGGCATTACATCCTGTCAGGCGGTCAATGAGGTATTTAATATAAGAATTTGGTAAATTATTTTGCCCGAGTTTATGGAGTACCTGCCAGTGCCAGTCAGTCAAGGGGCAATATCCGATACCGTACCATATTCCAAGTACAGTCCATGAAAGGCCTGTTAAAACCAATAGCACCAGGTTTGCAATTCTCGTTTTCTTCCATACCCAGCCCAGCAGATTGAAAAGCGTTATAATGGCGTGGAAAAGTACAAAGAACCAGTCGAGGAAGTGATACATAGTTTTATCTTTTATTAATGAATATCAAAAAGCAGTCCAAAAAATATATACATTGATGTGTTTTTGCTGTTTTTATATTTCATGTAATAATGGACATTATTTCATCGATGTCATTATTTTCTAGAATAATTTCGCATCTATCTCAAAAACAATTTTCTAGAAAAATTTGATCATCAGTATCTAAAATTAATCAATTATAATCTCTGATATAATCTTGGTTATATGCACTGAT
>CAILMK010000478.1 GCA_903835275.1 uncultured bacterium
CTAGGAACTGCAAGTTTGTCCTGATACTTCTGAATGCTTCTGAAATGATTGATTTCGGGTGATTCAGGATGATCAGGTTTGTCTTCTTATTATTGTGACCAATATTTCCGATTACAGGGATATTGGTAAGTTCTTCTAGGTGAGGACGGCTATGAATGGTTTCATCAAAGAAATTCCTAAAATAGATGATTACGGAAGGGATGGTTAATCCTACCAGTAAGGCGATCAGATAATTCCTTGATTTCTCAGGCTTAATAGGTCCTTCAAATTCTGCATAGTCAATTATTTCGTGATCCGGGATGATAGCTGCTTTTGCAATTTCTGCTTCAGACCTCTTTTGCATAAGGTATTGATAAAGAGTTTGGACAAGCGTGTATTTGGCGGTAAGCTTTACAAGCCCCATTTCAGTACCCGGCAAGCTATTCATCATTCCATTTACACCTTCAAGCTTTTTGTCAAGTTCTTTTTCCTTGATACTATTACTTGAAAGCATCGTTTTAATGTTATCCAATAAGCTTGCCTTGGTTGTATTAATCTGTAAATCAAGAGAATGTACAGGCGATGAATTGGAATTGTTTTTATAAAGGATTTCGGCACTCTGGCGTTGTTGTTGTTCTGAAACAAACTGGTTTAGTAAACCGAGCAAAACCGGATCAGTGATTTCCATGGCACCCGGTGCAAGCACTCCAAGATCCTTGTTATTGAATATGTGGTCTCTTAATATTGAAAGACTCTTGTTCTGTAATTCATAAACAGCCTTTTGTGTCTGGACCTCTTTTATAGTCTCCAAATAAGACTTTGCTTTTTCAGTAAGCTCCACACCACCAGTCTCCGATTTGAAGGTTCTTAATTCATTTTCAGCGTCATTGACCCCTCCGGTAATTTTATTCAATTGATCATTAATGAACTGGATAGTAAGTGTACCCATTGAGCTTTTTTGCTCAACGTTTTCACGAATGTATACTGCCATGAGCTTATTAAGGAAGTCCATCGCTTTTTGAGGCACTTCCTCATCTATTCCAAGTTCAATTATTGTTGACTTTTCCTTCTGGTCAATTTTTAATTTGCCCCGGTATCTTTTTACCAGTTGTTCGGGATTATTAAAAACAAACTTGTAGGCAGTTCCGGATCCGCCTGAATGAAGTGCATCATCAAATACACTTTTGTTTTTATAAATAACAAAATTCCAATCTGTATCTTTACCAATGCAAGGAACTTTTTCACCAAAATGAAGTTTCTTTTTGTAATTCTTTTTGAATGATTTTGAGTTCACCTCAAGCAAATATGAACCTGAATCAAGAATTTTAACATGAAAGGGCATTCCGTAATAAATAGCATCCAGAACCTTCCCCTTTACTGTAATTGGGGACTGGTCATATAGTTCGGTGGTAGATAATTTTCCTACCACTTCATATGTTACACCAAATGGTAAGCTATCAATAGTCTGACGAATGAGGGTATGAGATTTTAACCTTTGCATTTCATTGACAATAAGGTTATTAGTCTTAATTTCCGCAAATTCAGGAAGAAAGTCCTCAGGACCGGCAACTGCATTAAATTTATCCCTGATCAGAAGGGAACAATTTGCGGAATAAACCCTTTGAGAATACCTGTTTACCATCCAGGCAATTGCAAATATGATAATCAGGAATAGAAAATACAAATGCAGATTACGCCTTACAATACTAATAAGGGGCTTTATATCCAGTCCTTTTTCTCCAATTTTCTTAATTTCCATTCTGAATAATTAATTTATTTTCCGGAAAACACCCTATACAAAATGATCGAGGTATTAATGATAACAACAGCACTTACGATTGATTGAACATTTGCAAGGAAAAATTTCCGTGGCAATGGTTCAACGTATATAATATCATTTGGCTGAAGATAAAAAGCATCTGATTCCCTCGTTTTTTGAAGTGATGTCAAATCCACGATGAACACCTTATAATTTCTCTTTAGATCGCCTCGGATTACCTTTATTTTCTTAGGATTGGCATAATCATTGAGGTCATTAGCCATGGCAAGAGCTTCAATTAAATTGGCTTTCTCATTAGAAATGGTGATTGTCCCCGGATTTTTAACATTTCCAAGAATTTGAACTTTAAACGAAAGAAATTTTATTTCAACATAAGGCTCATTTACAAATTCCCCCATTTTTTTTGCAATAAGAGTTTTGGCCTCATCAATGGTAAGGTTCTTTACATGAATTTTGCCGAGTACCGGCAATGTAACATCCCCGGATGCATCAACAAAAAAGCCTGAATAATAAGCGCCTATTCCGCCAGCAGCTGAAGTTGTAGAAGCACCACCGCCGCCAGAAGGAGCCGCACTGGAAGCACCTGCTGCACCAAACGAATAAATTCCAGGGGCGTTTGATTGTAAAAGGTCATCAAAAGCTTGTTTGGAACTTTTAATCTTAATATCCAATACATCAAAGGTTTGGATAACAATGTCCGGATGCGTGGTATCTATTAAAGAATCGTGAGTTCCTTTTCCGGAATTCTTTGAGGATTGGGTCTGTCCCGCATCCTGCCAATAAGTTACTTGTTTTGAAGAAATACAGCTTGTTAGGCCGTATATTAGTACTGCGATAAACAGCTTTGGAGTAAACTTCATTATGTGGACGGAGATTATATTTTGGGCAAAATTACGTAATTAAATGTGATTTGCATAAACCGAATATTATTATTCGGTTTATTAACTGTAATTCAATGAATTGTGTCCATAAATTGACCACTTCCGGAAAACTTAAACTAACGGAGGAAGCTTCCTTTTTGGAAACCACTTATCCCTTAGGTTCAAAAAC
>CAILMK010000479.1 GCA_903835275.1 uncultured bacterium
AGCTTTTAGGATTCTTGTGAAACAGATGGATATTGACCCAAATGAAATTGAACTGGAAATATATTCTGAAAGTATAGATGCGATTGAATCTGGAGGGGAATTTGGCGGAGGCAAAATCTTTTTAAAACAGTATGAAGATGAAAAATACTCAGCGGGTCGATATTGGGGAAAACAAGAGAATGGGAAATATCATATTGCGCTCGAACAGAAGTATTTGAAAGAGCCGGAAAACTTAATTGCAGTTTTATCTCACGAATTATCTCATGTTAAGCTTCTTGGCGAAGGTAGAATCAAAGATAATAATGAACGTTTAACCGATCTGACAACGATTATTTTTGGTCTGGGAGTTTTTAATGCCAATGCTGCATTTCGTTATAAAAAAGATGTTGGGTCATGGGGATATAGCAAATTAGGATATTTATCCCAAATGGAGTGGGGGTATGCATTGGCCTTATATTCATATTTAAAGGAAGATGGTTTCCCGTTTTGGGCTAATCACTTAACTCAAAATGTTCTAAGTGATTTTAAGCAAGGTGAATGTTTTATATCTTCCAATGAAGATATAATATTTGAAGAAGATAAAGAGTAATGAATAAAATTTTAAATAACAACTAACCTTTGCCCCTTTTCATACGTCTATCATGTAGGATTATGGAATGGGGGCTTTGAAATAAATAAAAGTCCTTGAAAATCGCAGACGACAAAGAGATACTTCTTGGCTGCCTTAGAAATGATGGCAGGTCGCAAAAGGCATTGTTTGATAAATATTATTCAGACATGCTTGCTGTTTGTTTGCGCTATACCAAGGATAAGGACGAGGCGAAGGATGTATTGCAGGATGCCTTTATTAAGGTATTTACTAAAATAGATACATTTAATCGCCAGGGGACATTGAAAGCGTGGATCCAAAGCATCATGGTGCATACTGCGCTGGATCATTACCGTTCCACGCGCCGCGACATGAAGTTGCTGGAGGCGGAATTGGAAAAGGATGAATTTGAAGAGGCAGAAGTGGAGGGGGCCATTGAGTATGAGGAAATTTTGCAGCTTATTCAAAAATTACCGGATACCCAAAGGACTATTTTTAACTTATATGTAATGGAAGGTTATTCCCATAAGGAAATAGCTGTGGAACTAAGTACAACGGAAGGAGGCTCCAAGTGGCATTTGTGTGAGGCCAGAAAAACACTCAAAAAACTATTGGAATCAAATTATCCGGTTAAACTAAAAGAATATGCCTAAGGCAGATATAGATAAACTCGTAAGAAGTGCGCTAAACCGCTACAAGAATCCTGCTCCGGGAGCAGAAGAGGCTTGGGAGGGAATAGGGCAAACACTGGAGGCAATGAAAAAGCCTTCGCGCGGGATTCCTGCATCCATACTTTGGATGACGGTACTCATCTGTACTTGCGTAGCTGGCGGTACCGGTTATTTTATCGGGCTGAATCATTCTGATAAACCTTCTTTGGCTCTTGCGAAGGAGAATTCTAATTCTACACAGGAAGTTGCCATCAATAACAATAATAGTATTCATTCATTATCTCAGGAAAACAACAATATTTCTTCTCCAAAAGAAAATGAAATTAATGTTGATGCTAATACATCTTCTCAGGCCATTACTTCTACTTCAAGTGCAGTAACTAAATATAAATCGCATTTTTCTAATACTGCATCCCAATCAAATAATAATTCAATTGCTTTAGCAAATAATAATAGTTTAAGGATTAATAATAGAGGCACAAATAATGTTTTTGCTTCTTCCAATAATGAAAGTCCAGATGCTTCAGCCAATTCTTCTAGTCCTGTAGAAACATCCAATATGCAGGAATTTGATTTGGTAAATAATTTCTATGCAGAAGCCAAGCCTCAATTTACACCTGCTGAAATAGAAACAGTACCTGCCAGGGAAACATCCTACGACCTGAATAAAAAATCAGAAGATCATTCAAAACAAGTTTCCGTTGGGCAAAGTATTTTTTATAATATCTGGAACAATCCTGCCTATACAGGGTCCGAGGCAAAATACAATATTAATACTCAGGCACGTTTTGTAAGCTTTAATAAAGCGTATCGCCCGGGAACGGATTATTTCATGTCCTTTGATTCGCGCATAGATAAAATCAATAGTGGTGTAGGAGTGTATGCCATTCGTAGTATTTCGCCATCCCTTGCCACCAATACAATAGGGCTTACTTATTCTTATAAACTTAAGCTTACTGAAAATGCAGTATTGAGTTTTGGTACAGGATTAAATGTGTCAAATTCCATCCCTTATTATGAATCGCATTATGTAAACCAGAAGGCAGTTGCCAATAGCTTTTTATTTATTCCTAACGGTGAAGCCCTTGCTTCCGTCAATAGCCGTGTGACTGCGGCAGATGCAGGAGTCTGGTTTGATAACAAGAATTTTTTAACAGGGCTTTCAGTGAAAAATCTGAACCAGCCAACTTATCCTGAAAGCGGAAAAATTCCTCCGCATTATATTTTTACTGCAGGATATAAGGTAAACATCATTGATAATCTCCAGATATTACCTCTCGTGGAAATCCATAAAATTGGCAATGTTTATGAACAGCAGGTAAGTCTTTTATTAGGGTTTAAAAAATATTTCATGGCAGGATTGGCGTATCAAAATATAAATCCTGCTACTCCTTACGGAGACCTTAGTTTATATGCTTCAGGGCAACTAATTGGAGGCCTTAGAATATTTGCAGGGTATGGATATACGACTGCAAATGGAGATGGATCCTATCGCTACAAAATATTGCAATCAGGATTAAGATACCAGTTCAGGTAACTTGAAAAAGCTCATTATATTTTGTCCGTAGGCTCTTCTGTCAAATACTTCCGGAATATGATCAAGCTTCACAACGGAATGATGTTCCACAATGCACCAGCCTTCTTCTGTAAGTAGTTTCCTGTCCAGTATTACACGCACCATTTCCTCGTATTTAGTCCATGTGGTATAAGGCGCATCACAGAAAATAATATCAAATTGCTCTTCAGTATTCCTGAGGTATTGCATGACGTCCGCACGCAATGCGGAGATATTATCAAACTCAAGTTTTTTGGCTTCTTGCTGAAGAAAGGTAACGCAACCCGAATGCAGGTCCACTGCGGTAATGCTTTTTGTTCCACGCGATGCAAATTCAAGGCTGATATTTCCGCTTCCGCTGAACAGATCGAGCACATTACATTCCTCGAGGTCAAAATTATTATTGATGATATTGAACAGGCTTTCCTTGCTTCTATCCGTCGTCGGGCGGATGGGAAGATTCCGGGGTGCATGTATCATGTAGCCTTTCTTGCTTCCGCTGATTATACGCATAGGGGGCTACAAAATGTTTTTAAATAAAAATGGGCAGGCAGTGTCATCACCGGCAAGCTATACCTGAATTGTGCAGGGGATTCCATCTGTTTGAAATTCTTTAAATACTTACCGAACATCTTTGCGGTGGATGAATCTTTTTCGGCAATTCCTGAAATAAAATAATTGTCCTTTGCAGGATTTACTTTCAATTGCTCACTGACAAAAAGAGTATAATATAATTTATCTTCATCCGTCTGGCAGGGGAAGCTGTTGAATAATTGCAGCGCACCGCCACTGAAATAAGCGATGTCAATTTTATCCCGTTCAATATCTATATACATTGAATTCGAGTCTTCAATTTTATTGAGCGAAGCTAAATATTCCAGCCATCCTGCACAGGAATGATTGATGGTGCAATTTGAAAACTCATTTTTTAATCCTGCTACAATATTTGAATCATCAGCATATACAAGATATGCTTCAAGGTTTTTCAGGTAAACTGAAAAAACCCCATCATTTTTCTCCAATTGGTAATTCAATTCCAGGAAATTCCTTTGCAGGCCTTCATTAAATAAAGCTGCAGGAACCAGAGCGGTTTTAGGAAAAGAAATAAAAAATGAAGTGGCAAGATCCCTGATATAGGGGAAGGTCTCCTTCAGCCATTCGTGATTGTAAAAAGTATTTTGCTCTTCTGAATAGAAGGATTTAAGCAGAACAAATTTTTGTTTGCCTTTATCAAAAATAGTCCCCACACAATGGTGATCTGAAACCAGGATATTAAGCATATCCGAAGTTTGAGGTTCCCAATTGGCGTCTACACCCTGGTGTAGTGTGGTTATACTTGTAAGAGTCTCCATTTTTAAATCAGTACATGCAAAGATACGAATTTGAGAGAATTTAAGTCCGCAAATCAGGATTTTTGATACCCGGGAACTATTAAACCGGGTTTTACCCATGACTTTAGAAGTGGATTATAATAAAGGCAATTAAGTCAGGGGCATCTCTTTATTGGAACCTTTAACCCGTTCCTTTTGTATAACCTTTTGAAATGAAAAGGCTTTTAGTCATATTTTTTTGCCTGAGCTACCTGCTATCAACAGCGGGTGTTGCAGTTTCTGCGCATTACTGCATGGGCAAGCTAAAGTCGCTTGAATTTTATAAGGTTAACGATGGTTGCGGCTGCGAAAAGAAGGAAAGTAAAGCCAAATGCTGCAAGAATCTTGTAAAATATTTCAAGGTTAAGGAAGCGCACAAGAATGTGAGCAGTTCCTTACAGACCGATGATGTATATACCCCGTCATTTGTTTCAAATTACTTTGTTCTTTCAGCTGGAAGTAGTCACGATAGTTATACTTCCTCTTATAGCGGTTCTTCACCTCCAGAACGATCTTGTGCCGTGTATATTGAAAACTGCGTTTTCCG
>CAILMK010000480.1 GCA_903835275.1 uncultured bacterium
ATCCGGATTTCCTGCCGTATCATGAGAATAGAAATTAGCTTTCACATCAATGATCTTGATAAAGTTACGACGGAATGTTTGCAATAGACGGCCTGTGCTATCCCGTGTGATCATACGTACAGTATAAATGCCCGGTTTAGTATATGACCATGTAGGATTAGGACCACTTGCATCAATATGTCCATCGTTATCAAAATCCCACCAGATTTTTTCCTGGTGATTGGTGTCTGAAGCAAGATTTTTCATTGGCCAGTATTTCCACATAGCTTTACGAACTCCTATCGGATCTCCATCCCAAGGGTTGAAATCAGATAAGCTATCTGCATCGAAGAATCTTCCAAGGATAGTTGCATCCTTAGGTATGTATGTCCAAACCCATCCATCAGGCATCCAGTATCTGTTACCATCAGCAGGATCCAGATACCAAGGCCTCAGGTTGAAGTCTGTAGTCCAGTAGCGCACATAACTGGTAAAGTGTACAGGTTTGTTTGCGCATTGAACAGAGTCCGTGGAACCGAATTTTGCAAAGTGAGCATTGATTACCCAGAAGTTTTGAAGGTTACTACATCCTCTTATATCCACTATTCTTGAAGTAACCCTATACAAGCCCGGCCAAGGAATGACGAAGCGTAATACAGAGTGAGGAAATCCTTTATTATCCAAATGCGTGGATGTGGTATCACCAATGTCAAGTATAGCAATGCTTGCCCCAACAGCAACAGGTAAGTTTAAAGGATTTGCATGAATGGTAACAATTGCCTTCATGTTACAGGATGTATTCAGGTAGTTGTACCTGTCATCGGTATTAAGAATTCTAGGAGAATATCCCGCATTTAATGAATCCATTTCCTGTTGGGTAATGTATACCTGGTTGCCAATCTGACTTAATATAACAATAGTAGTGTCACCATTATCATCAGTTACAGTGTACAAAGCAGGAGGTGTGGCTACTACCACTTTCGGGAAATATAAAGTTGTCTTTATTTTATTGATAGAATCGAGGTCTGAATACTGGGTATTGAGTGAAATATGGTCGGGCCATATATGATTATTATCATCATAATAGTAATCCTGGGCACCGCCAAGAAGCTTTTCGGCATAAGGCCAGTATGGATTAGGACCCGGAATTTGTAACCTTGTTACTGTTGCATCAAAATGTGTAATCAAGGCCTGGTTTTTATTTTCAGGTCTGATACGGAAAATAGAAGTTGCAGGAAAACCTGATAGAGCCAGTGGTTCTACTGAACGTGTATCTGCATGCCACGTATTTGGACCTGGTACATACGTCAATACAGGATAAAGCAAAGAGTCATACATATGATGTTCAAATCCCCCTATTTGGACACTATCAATATCAGGGTACGTTTCGTACGCAGTACCAATATTTAAATTTGGTTCATATAAAGCAGCAGGATCCCTTGTCCAGAGCGAAGAAAGAATCTTCATAGGAACTTCAGAACCGGTTACGTCTGCAACAAGATCTACAGAAGGGTCTACTTTATTGAAGCATATATAATTGTGGTACCAAGCGGTATCGTAGCAATCACCGTTCTTGATCACAACACCCACTGTTTTACATCCTGTATCAGTAGCGGAATATTGCCAGTTACCCTTACCATCGGCATAACCACCTTTGGCATATCCGGGAGCGTCACCAAACAGTTCTATTTGTATTTTGGCAGTCCAATGATAATTCCATGATGTGTCAAAAATATAATTTCCACCACCATCAAACCTGCCGTTGAAAAGGCAAGTAATGGCATCTGAATTTTTAGCCGCACTCAGACCGGGACCCGGAGCGGGAATACTTGCATGTAAAAGAGTAGCTCTTTGATAATGTTTGTAGAAAGTATCCCCGGCTATTTCAGCCTGAGAATATTGTTTTGCAGCAGCAGAGTCAAAACATATCCAGTAACCTTGCGGGCTTTCGCACACAGTAGGCTTGGTTTCTTTAATATCTACCCGATAATTAACAACGTTTCCATCAGTTACCGCGCAAGGACCAGATCCGCCCGATGCATTTAGAGGAACCAACTTGAATCCTCGGAATTCCCTCCCGGCTGAGCCATTATAATCTGTGGATAAGCCACCCGGTAAATGCGCCTGGATATAATAATTCATCCGGCAATATTTTTTCTTGTCCCAGCTTGCCACCGGCCTGCCAAACAGCAGTTGAATAGAAGCCTGGTCTTTACAACCTGTTTTGAAGTCATATACTTTCAATGTGACACTATAACAAGGCCTTGTTTTTGGAGCCTTTTTAGGATCATAATAGTGCCATGGCGCAGCCTCGCGGGATTGCCTGAGAAGGTCAAATTGATTTCTGTGGGAGAAATATGATGTATCCGGTATACCGGTATAAATGCTTTTCGGGTCAACGTGGTCCAGGCCATCTCCGAAATCCCAATAGTAGGCAAGGGAATCACTTGAGTAAGGATAGTTATTGCGATGATCATACGGCAATGAGTCAACTGTGCCCGGATTTTTATCAGCATTCAGGGAATCGCGTTTACGCAGAATATATGGATCAATGTGCGCACAGGTATCCTGATCTACACTCATGGAATGATCATCAACGTCAGGAATGAGCCTGAATTTGGTTGAGTTATTGGTGAATCGTACCAATCGTTCAGGTAAGCAAGAGTATTTATCCGAATCGCTCATATCATTCTCGAACAACGATCCTGTTGGCTGAGTCCAAACCATTTCAGAGGTTTTACTAAGGTCAACAAGGTAATTGGCATTTGATTTTGAAATGCTCGGAGTATTCATCCTTTTTATGAATTCATTATAATTAAAATTCTTAAAGGTGGTAAACTGATAAGGGAAAGTGGAACTTCCATGTTTTCCTTTACCTCCATCCAACTGATCAAGGATAAATGAGTCAATGATAAAGCTACCTGTAGTGGCTACGGAATCCTGATAAACATTGCTCCAACTGGAAGCCTGACGCGTAATATTGCTATCATAAATAACGGTATCACCTGTACAGTAAATAATCTTACGAATTGATTTACTCACAATCTTACCATTACAATAGCTGCTGTCTACGCCGACTTTATTATGAGCAGTAGCTGTAAAATATTCCCAGTCAATTTCACGGGAACACATTACCTTGTGTACAGTATCCATAAGGTCCATGAATGGCTGCATGCTTAAAACATCATTGGCATAAGCAGCAATCGGGTGACCGCTGGTATCTTTAAAAGAATAATTTAAAGGAACCGGTGGCCTGTATGATTCAAACTGGGGAGGAGTAATATTAATGGTGGCCTGAGGCCCCTTGATATGTGTGACGAAACAGGTATCAATTTGACCACATATATGGTGAATAACAGTAAGCTTGCCGGTATAATCTTTAGGGCCTTTCGCATAATGGTATGTAATGGCCCCAAGGGATCCGATAAAGTTGGCAGCAGGGCTGAATTTCCAATCTGATTGCGCTTTACCATTATCATCTGTAGAGAAATCCCACTTGGAGGTATCTACGTTATCCATTGGGGCAGGAGTATAAAGCACACCCTTGGAGTTTGCATCAGACCAACAAAGTGTATCAGGAAAAGTAAGCTTTAAATGAGCACTTATTACAATGATCTTATAACTTCCTGCAGGTGAACACTGATGGCAACCATCCTTGGTAGTTACGCAAAAAACAGGAAGGAATGTTCCGGTATCTGTATAATTATGTGTAAATGCCTTTGATACAAGTTTCCCATTGACAAGAACAGCTCCCCAGTCTTTTGAGTCAGGAGTTGTGCCATCCCCAAAATCCCAGTAAAAGTCCTTTACGTGCCACCCGGTGGTATCCGGAATACCATTAGTAAAGGAACCGAGGGTGCTTCCGCATTTTTGTTTTGAAGAAACCCCGATACTTATACTAAGGTTCGGAAGAATTTTAATTTTTCCCTGCAATATATCCTGTGCCGTACAGCCACGCGCATCAGTTATTACCAGTTTAACATCATATGTTCCCTGGGATTGGTAAGCATAGCCTTTTTTGGTGATCCCGAGGGCAGAATCAATAGCAGGGCTGCCGTTGGCATCACCGGTATCAACCGTACCATCACCAAAGTCCCACGCATATCGTACAATGGCGAATTGGTCTTTTGATTCCTTTGAGTTTTGGGTAAACTTATATTCATTGCCTTTAATACATTGAACGGGATTGGTAGGACTGAGGATTTTGGCAATAGGCAGATCCCAAACCTTTATTACGCCGGAATAAGTGGCACTACAAGTGGTCCCATCTGAAAAGGTAATGGTAGCCTTTGGTTGATAGTCCTTTGTAGTATCCCCGGATGCCTTGGTATAGGTATAAGTTAAAAAGCTATCGCTACTCGGGTGGGCATTCGTGCCTCCATCTCCAAAATCCCATTTTACGCCACTGATGGTCTTACCCGAAGTATTAGTAATTTCAAGATCCACCGTAAGTGGTTTACATCCGTGATCGGATAAATTCGAACCAGCCGGGTTGATCCTTACCACACATTGTGCATTTGCATGAGTCCCCGCGATCAGGGTGACGCATACAACTAGTAAGACTTTTAGCAATTTAGACAGTCTGCTCATGATTATTGTATTTGAAGTTTCAAAAATAGTAAAAATATTCTAATTCTACGGTTCTAATATTCACTCGTTAAGAGTTGTTTTTATAGTCAATTTTTATTTGTTCAATCGTACCTCTCCCCCCCGAGAACTCATTGCTTCATTCGGGTACTGGTATAGTATTATGTATGAATAGTCTCCAACAGGGCATGGAACTCCATTGCTATAATCCCCTGCCCATTTGTTATTTATATCTGTACTGTGAAATATTGCTTTGCCGGTTCTTCTTTCAATGATGGTTAATTCATAATAAACTAATCCATTCATAGTAACCTCAAAGTAATCATCTTTGCCGTCACCATTTGGAGTAAATATGTTGGGAATGAAGAAGTTATGGTCGCTTATATGTATGTCCTGACTAATTGTATTTGTACAACCTGAAATAGTGGCAATAAGCTTTACTTTGTAATTCCCTGTATCACTGTAAGTATGCTCAGCATTGCCACGGTTTTCTTCAGTATTGTTATCCCCGAAATTCCAGTTGAAAGAGGTTCCGCCCTCGGATGTATTTCTGAATTTAGCAGTCATACCCTCGCTTTCATAAAATGAGAAGTGGACAGATGGTGATTTTTTTACGATTACCTTTCGGTTTATTGTTTCCCCGTCAGATTGGATTGACAATATATAATTGCCTGGTTTACTGTAAATATGCTTAACGGTATTGAAAGACATTATTGGATTGGATCCATCACCCCAATCGATGATCATTTTGCGGGAAGATTCATCTTTTAAAATGTAATCGTCAGATTCGCAAACACTTGTGTCTTCCAAGTCCCTATCTAAGGAAGTTTGGGAAGAATTATCATTATATTGAGATTGAGCTTTTTGCGCGGGATTTACAGGTCCGGAACTACCTTGGCCTGATCCTGTTTGTGCATTTGAATTGGAAACGTCCGGACGAGTTGTGGCGTTAATGCCGGATGCAATAATATTTGAAGTTCTAGAGGTTTGGGGCTTATTACTTGTTGTTACTGAATTGCTTTCAGCTTGTGTACTACTTCCTGAATTTGTATTTTGATCTGTTACTGCTTTATTTTCAGGAGATTGGGTAATTATATTTTCTTTAACTACTTGTTTTTGAGTTGTATTGTCTTTTTGACTGGAAGAAGTACTTGCATTATATAATAGTATGGCTGAAGTTACCACCACGGCAGCAATACTGCTGATAGCGGCAATTTTACCTGCAGATACTCCTCCTTTAATGAGGCTTTTCCCAGCTTGTTGAGCAGCAGTATGTCCTGCATGAGGAGCCGGAATATGCTTGCTGACATTCTGCCATGCCTTATTCATATCGGCGGCAGAATGCTCAGGCTCCCAATTTGAGAAAGCATCCTTGAAAGAATCTTCTATGTTTCCGAAATTACTCATTGTTAGTATATTCGCGGTTGATCATTTTTTGAAGTAGTGCCTTTGCCTTTGCCAGTTGTGATTTTGAAGTACCTTCTGTAATATGAAGTTCTTCTGAAATTTCCCTGTGGTTAAAACCTTCTATTACATGCATGTTAAAAATCATTCTATAACCGGCAGGCAGTTTTTGTATCATTGTCAGCAGATCCCTTAAGCTTATATCATTCAGGACATTCCCTTCTTCCGTTACCCCGTGAGCAGTTTCGATCTCAATGGGTATTGGCTGGCGGGCCGCTGTTCTGAATCTATCTATTGCTGTATTGATCATAATTTTTCTTATCCAGGCTTCCAGAGGGCAGTTAAAGTCGAATCCCTCAAGTTTCTGAAATACTTTTATATATCCGTCCTGAAGTATGTCCTGCGCTTCGTCGGCATCTTTGGCGTATCGCTGACAGATACCAAGCATTTTACCATAGAATTTTTCAAATAACTTCTTCTGGTAGAGAGCATTGCCCTGCAAACACTCACGCACAAGTCCAATTTCATCAGGATGCGGTTCATAAGGCATTTCATTGTTTAGTTTAACCAAAGACGTTATAATTTGTCCGGGGGTTGCCCGGTGCTGTAAATTTATTTCAATTTAAGGGATCTGACCTCGCCTCAAGCCAATCTCTGTCTGAAAAGGGAGTAACACGTACATCTTCATAGGGTAGTCGGACCAATGAGGTAATATCCCTGTAAAGTTCTAATTTTGGGGCAAATTAAGGAAAGGTTTATTGCTTTTCAGAAATACCTTATGAAGAAAGTTTTAGTTGCTAATCGTGGAGAAATAGCCCTTCGCATTATGCGTTCTCTCAAGGAGATGGGTATCAAGACCGTTGCCGTTTATTCTGAGGCAGATAGAACTGCTCCGCATGTTCGTTTTGCAGACGAGGCTGTTTTGCTTGGTCCACCACCTTCATCAGAATCCTATTTATTAATGGATAAGATTATTGAGGCATCTAAAAAACTTGGGGTGGATGGAATCCATCCGGGCTATGGCTTCTTATCTGAAAACGGAATATTTGCTGAAAAGGTAAAGGAAGCGGGAATCACTTTCATCGGTCCATCAGTAAAAGCCATCGAAATGATGGGCAATAAGTTAGCTGCAAAAAAAGCCGCCCTTGAATATGATGTGCCCATGCTTCCGGGGACTCCTGATGCTATTTCGGATAAAAAGGAAGCTGAAAAAATTGCTGCAAAAATCGGATTCCCGGTTTTGATCAAAGCTGCTGCCGGTGGTGGTGGTAAAGGAATGCGCGTTGTCCAAAAATCGGAAGAGCTTTCCGAGCAAATGGATCGTGCTGTAAGTGAAGCACAGGCCTCCTTTGGCGATGGATCTGTTTTTCTTGAAAAATACGTTGCAGCCCCTAAACATATAGAAATACAGGTTTTAAGTGATTCTCATGGCAACCACTTATATCTGTTTGAGCGCGAATGCTCCATTCAAAGGCGTCACCAGAAAGTAGTTGAGGAAGCGCCTTCAGCAATATTGACTCCTGAAAAGAGAAAACAAATGGGGGAGGCGGCTACAAGAATAGCACGCGCCTGTGAATATACCGGTGCGGGGACTGTGGAATTCCTGATGGATGAAAACCAGGATTTCTTTTTCCTTGAAATGAATACCCGCCTTCAGGTGGAGCATCCCGTTACGGAAATGATCACGGGTGTGGATCTGGTAAAGGAACAAGTTCGTATAGCGCGAGGAGAAAAACTATCCTTTACGCAGGATGACTTAAAAATAAGCGGTCATGCAATAGAACTCCGTATATATGCAGAAGACCCTTCTAATAATTTCTTGCCGGATATTGGGAAGCTACACACCTACCGTACTCCCGATGGACCGGGTATTCGCGTAGATTCAGGCTATGAGGAAGGAATGGATATTCCAGTGTATTATGACCCCATGATCGCGAAACTAAGTGTACATGCTAATACCCGGGAAGAAGCGCTTGCTAAAATGCTTCGTGCTATAGATGATTACAAAATAGAAGGAGTAAGAAATACATTATCCTTCGGAAAGTTTGTAATGAAACATGAAGCATTTATCTCCGGGAAATTCGACACGGGCTTTGTTCCTAAATATTTTACAGCCGATAAGCTGGAAGAAAGTACAGAAGAAGGAATGCTTGCCGCAGCAATACTAAGTGCACATATTAAAAGTATTTCAAAAAGCAGTTCATCCTATAAGAATCATGCAGCAACTCAATCTTCTGCATGGAGTAAGAGGAGAGAAAAGAGGTAAATTGTTTTCAGTGTGAATTGCCACAGCTTTTAAGCCGTGGAGTAGGTAGCGATATCTTTCATTGTAGGGCTTTAGCCCATGGCAATTCATAAAGCATTAATTTCTTCAAAAAAAACCGGGCTGTAATTTCTTGCAGCCCGGAAGTTCTATTTATCAA
>CAILMK010000481.1 GCA_903835275.1 uncultured bacterium
ATGCTGAAAAGTGTTTCCCCTTTTTGTACAGTGTGAGTCTTGATAGTAGCTGCTTCTGTTTTAGCGGCAACTTTATGAGTAGTTTTCCTTGGACGAATATGGAGTTTTCTGCCAAGCTTTACTTCATTTGTTTCGAGATGATTCCATGACTTCAAACTATCAACGGAAATTTTATATCTCTTGCTGATTGAAAAAAGTGTTTCTCCTTTTTGGACAATATGTATGCCCGGAGGAACGCTATCCTTTTTCTTATCTGGTATTTGATTTTCTACGATCCTCTTTTCCGGTATTTTCTGTTGTATCACAAGCGCAGAATCTTTTACGGGAGTTTGTTTTATTTCCGGTATAACAACTTTCTCTTCAATCTTCACAACGCTGTCTTTTTTTACAGGAGGAAGAATCACTATATGCCCTGTATCTGCAAGAGCTACATTATTAATTTTAAAAGTATCCTCAGGTGTTTTATAATTCGCCGGCAATTTAGCAAGGGTATCAAAATGCACGCGTGGCTTGCTGGTGGATTCGTTAAGGCTTTTGTCAATATGTGAAAGCGTTGAGTCCAGTCGTTTCGGAAGAGTAGTATCATATTCCGGCAAATGAACTTTCCTGTACAGGATAATATCCGCCCTGAACAATGTATCCCCTGGAGGAATCGGTTTTTTCAGGTTGATTCCTTCCTTTCTTTTGGTGACAATAGTACCCGCGGGCAACACCGTTGGAGCAGTATCACGCTTGGCCTGAAGGAATATTTTTTCACCCGGTTTAGGCTGCATACCGCACTCCATCCTGTTCTTTTTATACAGTTGTTTCAACTGGATACGGAACAGTTGTGAGATCATGTACATACCTTCTCCGTTATGTACCACATAATATTCCTGGGTACCGGTTTTTGATTTCTGTTTCAAATAAAGCAGTGTACCGGGTTCAGGTTTATCCCAATCAGCCAAATCATTATATTTTCTCAGGACAGAAGGATGTAAATGATGCTCCTTTGCAATGGATTCAACGCTATCCCCGTATTTAACAATGCAGGCGGGAAGGCCGTTAAATTCAAAATCCTTCATGGAATCTATTACGCGTGTAGCCTTGCCGGAGCTATCCAAAAGCCTCTCCACATCATATTGGTTAAGATTAAATTCCTCTATGGAACTGATCAATAATTCGGGATAATGAGGATTAGTGGCATAGCCCGCTTCTTTCAATCCGTTTGCCCATCCTCTATAATCCGTGGGATGGAGTTTAAAAAGAAAAGAATATCTTTTTGCTGTGGTAATAAATTCCGAATGGTCGTAATACGATTCTTCTGCTTTCTGATAGACACGAAAGCATTCCTGCGGCTTATCATCATCGAGCAGCATAGTGCCGCCCTGCCATTCCTTTTTACATTTAATTCCGAAATGATTATTTGCATCGCGGGCAAGTTTGCTATTGCCGTTGGAAGATTCAAGCATTCCCTGCGCAAGCGTTATACTTGCAGGAATGCCCGTTCGCTTCATTTCTATAATAGCAAGATCCTTATATTGATTTATATAGTCCTGCGAAGAATATTTTTTATCCTGGGCATAAAGCGACGCTGAAAAAAAAGAAAAAAACAGCAGTGCAATGGCTGTAATGCCCTGCATCTTTCTGTGTGTAGATATTAATTTACTTAATTTCCTCAAAAAACTATTTTTCTAATTTATCCCTTTATTTTTTCCGTATCACCATGATGCCATCCCTGACAGGGAACAACACATTTTCCGCTCGCGGATCGTTATGAACCTTTTCATTAAATGCAATTAATGCACGAGTATCCGTATCCGGTTTCGGTTCTATTATTTTTCCGCTCCACAAAACATTATCAGCAAGAATATATCCCCCCGGGGAAACTTTGTCCCATACAAGATCGTAGTAATTGCTGTAATTCACTTTATCGGCATCAATAAATACGAGGTCAAAGGTACTATTCAATTGTGGAATAATATCAATGGCATTACCAATCCTGTAATCGATCTTTTCTTCCATGCCTGCCTTTTTGATGTACTCACGTACCATCGCCTCCAGTTCCTTATTTATATCTATCGTAACAAGCTTTCCACCTTCCTGCAGGCCTTCTGCAAGGCACAGCCCTGAATAGCCGGTATACGTTCCTATTTCAAGGATATTCTTTGGCTTGATCATGGTACTCAGCATCCGCAATACCTGCCCCTGCAAGTGACCTGATACCATACGCGGCATCAGGACTTTCAAATAAGTTTCGCGTTCCAGTTCATGCAGAAGTTCTCCTTCATATCTTGTATGCTGCTCTACGTATTCCTGTAGTTTTTCAGGTAAAAATTCCATCGTATTATTGTGTTATTCTTTAGTAATTG
>CAILMK010000482.1 GCA_903835275.1 uncultured bacterium
ATGAAGATCGTGATTCGATTGAAATTCATTTTTCCAATGAGGAAACTCAAATCATAACTGTTCATCCTCATCCAGTATATTTCCATCGGACTGCAGATGGAAGAGTCATGAAAATGGAAATTGGAAAAGCTAACTTTCGCCACTAGGAGAAAAAATGGGAAGCGCAAAAGGTATGGCAGAGCAATATCTTGAAGCTTTTGCTTCAGAAATTTATAGTGCTAGAAAAAATAATCGCTCAATAGATCCAAAAATTTGGGAAAATATGCTAATGTTTGTAACTCGTGGAATTCAAGCAAAGGAAGATTCCTTTGTCAAATAGAGTTGCTGTCATTATGGTCAACTACAATATGGACCATGTAATTCGTCAAAATGTAGATTATCTCAATCGTGTTGTGGAATATCCTCACGATATTTTTATATTTGATCAAAGCTCTAATGATAAATATCGATTCAAGCCTAATGCTGAAGACAATGTTATCCAAATGGACGTAAACACAAATATTTACGGAGTGCTAGGACATAACACTTGCATACAAATGGCCAATAATTATGCTTTATGGAATAAAATAGATGAATATTTTGCCTATCTTGTTTGTGTAACCTCAGGATTAATGGACCCAAATGGCAACAGAACTGACGATATCTTTACTCCCTGCATTAAATTTATGGAAGAGAATGAAGATGCGGTTATGGTGCAACCTGCTTATCACAAAAATTCGAATGCAATGAATGTTCATTTAAAAAATCAAGGAACAGGAAAACTTCGTCAAGTCCAGCAACTTGAATATACTTGTGCCGTATTTAGAGGAGACTGGTTTAGAGAGATTGGATACTTCACAAACGGAATTCTTGTTCATGGTCAAGATCTCTGGCTTTCATATCTGGCTCGCTTAGAAGAAAAGACTATGTGGGTGCATGATGGATATGATCTTTATCGAGACCAAGATAATGGATATAATAATGATCGAGTTCCCGAGACTCGTGATGAAAGAACAAAAAAAGCAATGGAAACTCTTGCTCCTTTTGGTCAGGCAATGCTTGGTTCAAATTGGTGGCATCGTATGTGGTATGATCATTCAACAGACCCCAATTGGAAAAGTCCACAAGCATAGGTGAACAAATGGAAGATGACGAAAAATGGACAACAGAAGAATTTTTTTGTCGTCAAAAAATTATCCCCCGAAATGCGAGATATATTTATTCAAATATATATAAAAATATGGATGATTTTAGAAATGCGATAGTTGTTGGTGCGATTGCTATTGCCGATGAACTTGACGACCACTGTATTTTACAATTTTTTGAAGATGATGACGTGACTGATTTTTTTATTGCTGAAATTGTATTGCCAACAGAAAGCGGAAGCCTTACTGAAGGATGGTTAGTTGAAAAATCAATGTGGAAACAAAGGGAAGATTTATTTTTCTTTTCTTTGCCTGCGGTGACTTCTGCCCGCACTGCAAAAAATCTTTGTGAAGATCTTTATAAGTTATGGGACAAAGAAGGTTATTTATTTGATGCAAGGCGAGAAACAGAAATTTTAGATATCTAGCGAAGACTCAATTATTAGGAACTTATACGAGGAAAAATTATGGCCTATGTTACCCCCCAATTAAACCTAACCGAATGGAAAGATGCAACAGACCCTTATAACCATGTTCAACTTGCAACAAACTGGTCTGTTATTGATACTCAGTTGTTGAAAAAAACCTGGACATTAAACGGCGATGAAGCCACACTTGTAAAGTTTTTTGGAACTGCAAATGTTGCATTTTTAATGGCAAGTGCATCGGGTACCGCCTATCCGTATTATACGATTTATGGCAATGGTTCTGTAACATGGGGTCCTGGAAGTGCCGTTGCAGATACAAATCTTTATCGTTCTGCTATTGGAACAGCAAGAACAGATAATTCTTTTTCTATAGGAAAAAATTTGACTGTTGCTGGAACTGCTGGAGTTTTTGGTGCCTTTGTTTCCGGCTCCTCTACCGCCTCTTCTCTTAACGTAACAGGAAATGCAAGTGCCCTAAGTCTTACCGTTGGTAATAATGCTGTAGTTCTTGGTTCTGCCAATGTCGGAAATGGACTTG
>CAILMK010000483.1 GCA_903835275.1 uncultured bacterium
ACGATCTTGTGCCGTGTATATTGAAAACTGCGTTTTCCGTATCTGATTTTAATCCCTAATAACCCCTCCGCCCTTCGGGCACCTCCCCTAAAAACAGGGGAGGAGGAGCTTCGCTCGCTTAGTAATAAATAAATCATTTAGTTATTGGAGTTTAGAGTTTTTTATTTAGTCCGCCGCCGCGGATACATATTAAAATTTAGAGTTTATTTTATGGAACATATATATAAAGTTAGTGGCATGCACTGTGCTTCCTGCGTAGATAAGATCACGGATGCCCTCAGGAATATTCCCGGAGTAGTAAACGCAACAATTACACTGAATCCGCCGGAAGCAAAAGTGGAAATGAAGGATCATATCTCCACTGCAGCATTTAAAAATGCTGTACAGGCAAAGGGAGCCTATGATATTAATGACAAGATGAATGAGATGATAATGTCTTCGTCCATGGACTTGCCTGAAGTAAAGGCAAGTACTTACAAGCCTATTATTTTAATTGCATTGTATCTGATCGGCGGAGTAGTACTGCACGGCATTATTTCTTCCAAATGGAATGCCGGAATGCTGATGTCTGATTTTATGGGCGGATTTTTCATTGTGTTTTCTTTCTTCAAAATGCTGGATATAGCAGGATTTGCAAATTCATATTCCACCTATGATATTGTTGCTGCAAAAGTGAAAGCCTACGGATATATTTATCCTTTCATTGAGCTTGCCCTTGGCATTGCATTTCTAGCAAGATTTAATCCAATGCTGACCAATACGATAACTCTCGTGGTAATGACAGTTAGCATCATCGGGGTATTGCAAAGCGTAATGAATAAAAAGAAAATACAATGTGCCTGCCTGGGAACAGTTTTCAATCTCCCCATGAGCACAGTGACTATTATTGAAGATGGTTTGATGATAGTGATGTCCGCTGCAATGTTGTTTTTAAAAATGTAATACCATGAGAAAGACACTCATGAGAATTGCATTAAACGTTTTCCTCTTGCTGTTCTCTTTTGTAAAACTTAAAGCGCAGCATTTGGAGGGATATGTTTATGATATGGATACTTCCATTAAGAAGCAAGTATTAACAGGAGCGACCTTAAAATGGAAAGGCTTTAATAAAGGCGCGATTGCTGATGATAAGGGTTATTTCCATCTGGATTTTCCTGATTCAGCGAAGGAACATTTTCTGGTGGTTAGTTATATTGGTTATGGTGCCGATACTGTTTTAATTAAAAATCAGAAATTCATTGCCATTTATCTTTCACAAGGAATACAAACACGTGCAGTTGTTATTGAAGTGGAAAAGAAAGGCTCGTATATGTCCCGTTTTACTATGGGCAATACGGAAATGATCGGTAGCAAGGAATTACTTCGTGCGGCATGTTGCAATCTTTCTGAAAGCTTTGAAACCAATCCTTCCGTGGATGTGAATTATGCCGATGCAATTAGTGGGGCAAAGCAAATCAGGATGCTCGGGTTGGATGGTGTGTATACACAAATGATGAAGGAAAACATGCCTGCCTTTCGTGGACTTGCAAATATATACGGACTCAGTTACCTTCCCGGAAGCTGGATAGAAAGTATTCAACTTACCAAAGGCGCGGGGTCCGTCATCAATGGATATGAGAGTATGGCGGGACAAATAAATGTGGAATTAAAAAAGCCTCTTAACAGTGAACCACTGCTCATAAATTTCTATACTGATAATATGCTGCGGGAGGAATTGAATATAAATACAACTAAAAAATTCAGTGATAATTTTGGCACTACTCTTCTGTTGCACGGCGACCAGAATTTTCTTAAAATGGATAGAAACAATGATGGATTTCTTGATGTGCCATTGTCCAGGCAATTTAGCTTTATGAATAAGTGGGAATATTTCGATAACAAGAAAATAGAAAGCCAGTTTGGTATTTCCGGGATATTTCAGAACAGGGTGGGAGGACAGGTAAATTTCAATCCTGAAACAGATAAATTGAGTAATTCCATTTATGGAATTGGCATCAATACAAATCGCTGGGAAGCGTATGGAAAACTCGGATTGGTATTCCCCGATAAGCCTTATAAGAGTATCGGGCTTATGCTGAACTTCACCGATCACAACCAGGATAATTATTTCGGAACAAATACGTATTCCGGAAAGGAACAGAGTTTTTATTCCAACCTGATTTATCAATCCATCATTGGTAATACTGATCATAAATTCAAGGCAGGAGCCAGTTTTGAAGCAGTGCAACTGAACGAAAACATCAAACTTTCAGGTCTTGATACGAATCCTTCCCGAAAAGAAATAGTGCCGGGCGTTTTTACAGAATATAATTATTCCCATGGGGAGAAATTTTCCGCTACTGTCGGTATGCGTGCGGATTACCATAATCTGTACGGTTCGATGTTTACTCCAAGAGTGCACACCAAATACTCACCATGGAAAAATACTACGATCCGTGCTTCTGCAGGAAAAGGATATAGAACACCGTATATATTTACCGAGAATATGGGCATCTGGGTAAGTTCGCGTAAACTAATTATTGAAGATAAAACCGAACAGGAAATTAGCTGGAATTATGGAGGCAGTATTCAGCAAGCCTTTAAAATAGCTGGAAAGATTGCTTCTTTAACCCTCGATTTTTACAGGTCGGATTTTCAAAAACAAATGATTGTTGAATTGGATATCAGTCCGCAGGAAATTCATATCT
>CAILMK010000484.1 GCA_903835275.1 uncultured bacterium
GGAATAAAATACAGCAGTTAAAATTGCAATCAAATCAATTTGAATTGCAAAAGGAGGATAAAATATCAGAATATGCAAAGGACGTAATAACTGCAACACTCAAAATTGACAATTTGAAAGCGCAGTTAAAAACCCAGGAAGAAAATATTTCACTTAGTACCGAATCTATCAGTATTTTTCAAGCTCGTGAATTGGAAGGGCAAGAAACTGCTTCTACACTAAATTTGGAAGAGGCAAATCTTCAGGTATTGGAAGCAAATTATCAAACCAATAAAAAGCAATTGTGGACTTATTGGCTCAATTATTTAAAAGCATCCGGGCAACTGTCTGTATTATGGAAATGAGTCGGAAGTCAAATTGGATTTGCTTTTTGTTCTCTGGAATGATAGTTTTTTGATCATAAATCACTCGCTATATGGTTCGATAATTTATTCTTACTGGTCACAGAAATAGGATAGCGGAAGTAGTAAAGACTTCCGCTATTTTTTTGGCGCTAAGTGCGGGGATATCTATTGTCCCTGCGCCAAAGAATATCCTTTCTTTCCGTTATAAGACATTAACATTTCCAGTGAACATATTTTGTAAGTATCGCTTACCAATACCGCTAGTTTTAAAATTTCTTGTTGACTGGCTTTGCCATTTTCTTCTGCACATTCCACTCGAACCCGGTACTGATTAATACATTCGGTATATACCGAACCGGTAGGATATACCTGGGTTCCCCTGTTGCTTATTGTAACGAGTTTCCACTTCTCCCTATCCAATAGTACCTGGAAAATATTGCCAACCTGAGCAGGCAGCCGGTTGCTTTCAATGAAAAGATCCACTCCCATAATTTCCGCAGATCCATGAAAGGATGATTCTATCATCAAATTTTCAGTACGTATTTTGGAGGGTATTTCAAAATCATAGTTATCATCATCGAAACTTATTCCTCCCAGGTTTTTCACTATGGCGGAAGCAAATTCTTTTGTACCAACAAGCTTACTATCCGTCTGATGAAAATCGGGTGTATGAAATCCTGAAAGCAATGTTTTTAATAATGCATTTTCAATATTTTGCGCCGCTTTTACCTGTCCTATGTGTCGCAAAAGCATGGTTCCACTCAGAAGTAATGAAGTGGGGTTGGCGATGTTTTTACCTACTATATCCGGAGCGGTTCCATGTACGGCTTCAAAAATGGAAATATTATCCCCGATGTTTGCAGAGGGGGCAAAGCCTAATCCCCCTACCAGTCCGGCACAAAGATCAGATATGATATCTCCTTGTAAGTTGGGTAGTACAATGACGTCGAAATCCTGTGGTTTAACAACTAATTTCATGGCAAGATCATCAACAATTACGTCATTCGCTATTATCTCAGGATACTCCTTTGCAACTTCATAGAAACACTCCAGGAATAAGCCATCGGTTATTTTCATTATATTGGCTTTATGGCCACAGGTTACTTTTTTTGCTCCCTTTTTCCGAGCCATATCGAAAGTGTATCGATGTATTTGCAAGGATCCCGGTCTGGTGATAAATCTTCTGCAAAGGGCAACATCATGAGTAAGCATGTGCTCTATTCCTCCATAAGTATCTTCAATATTTTCGCGCACAATGGTGATATCAATGGGAATATTTCCTTTGGAGAAAACAGTTTCTACTCCCGGTAAACTTTTAAAAACTCTTTTGTTGGCATAAGTGCTCCACACTTTTCGCGCAGTTACATTTATGCTTTTCATGCCTCCTCCCTTGGGAGTTTCCATGGGGCCTTTAAAAAGGATACCCGTTTCTTCAATAATTTGTTTGCTTTGGGGTGTCATTCCTGTGGAATGCCCTTGTTCATAGTACTCTTTGCCCATATCTACGTATTTGGGTTCAATCTGGGCACCTGCGCTTTGCATGATGTAAAGCACGGCTTCCATGATCTCAGGGCCTATTCCGTCCCCTTTAGCTACTGCAATTTTTGTTTTCATTATTTTGTTTTAAAAGGTTAAGTGAATTATATACATGTATAAAGGAATTCCAATGGTGATATTGAAAGGAAAAGTAATTCCCAATGCCATGGGAATATATAGACCAGGATCAGCCTTTGGCGCAGCTAATTTCATAGCAGCGGGTACGGCAATGTAAGAAGCACTGGCAGCCAAAATTGCAAAGATCAACCTGTTGCCGACTTCATGAATAAACGATCCGCTTAATGCAGCAACGAGACAACCATTTGTCATTGGAATTAGTAACGCAAATATTGTGGCAAACCATCCATATTTTTTAAATGCTGAAAATCTTTTTGCTGTTACCATTCCCATTTCCAGGAGAAAAATTGCAAGAAATCCTTTGAAAATATCCGTCGTAAATGGTTTGATGCCTTCTGCTTGCTTTGTGTCAGCAATTAATCCAATTATCAGACTTCCAAGGATCATTAAAACACTTCCGTTGATAAATGAATGTTTTATGGTTTCTTTAAGTTTTCCGGTGCTTCTTGAGTGTGCATCATACTTCATTAGCAGTATCACGCCCATTATTATTGCTGGTGATTCCATCAGGGCCATTACAGCGACCATATGACCGCCATAATTTATTTTTTGTGCCTCAAGGAAAGAAACAGTTGCAACAAATGTTACGGCACTCACCGAACCGTAAGCAGCAGCAACTGCACCGGAATCGCTTATAGACATTTTGCGTTTTAGAATAAAGAAAGTATATAGAGGAATTGTTGTAGCGATGAAAATTCCAAATATAAGGGAATACACTATTTCCGGAGAAAAACCACTGTGAGCAAGTTCCTGGCCTCCTCTGAATCCTATTGAGAAAAGCAGATAAAGCGAAATAAATTTACTTGATGAAGCAGGGATTTCAAGGTCACTTTTTAAGTAGGTTGCTACAATTCCCAGGACAAAAAAGAGTAGTGTAGGGTTGGTAATGTTTGAAATAAGAATGTGAAAATCCATTTTTGAATTTAATTAGATTTTAAGTTAATGTGAAAAATTTGGTCAACTTGCTTATTTGTTACAAGTCCTTTGATTATTATTTTTTCATCTATTAGCAGGTCTTGGAATACTCCACTATTTATGATTTTTTCATACTGATGTCTTATGTTATA
>CAILMK010000485.1 GCA_903835275.1 uncultured bacterium
CTACAAAAATGGAAAGGGCGCGGTATTCCGCTTTTAGAAATGCGAGTGCCCCGTCAGCAATGTGCTTGGCAATCTTTTTCATTGTTTCATCGCCAGCGTCCTGTTTTGAAATCCACGACGATTTAATCATGCTGAAAATCAAGCCGACAACTGCCGTGGCTACTACTCCGTACAATAAATTCATGTTACTTTTTACGTTTTAAAAATCGTGCGAAATTAATTAGATTTACCATATAAAACGGCATAAAACCAATTTTTTATGAAAGTTACTTCATTGAACCACTCCATGTATTGCCTTGTTTTTCCTTAAATTCGCATCCTGTCCGATGAACATGAAAATTACGATCCTGCTGCTGTTTCTTTATGGGTTTGCTCATGCCCAGTCAGAACTGATTGATATTTCCGGGCTACCTGTGCCACCGGAGCATGGCTTTGATAACGCGTTGATTACGGACCAAAAGATCCACAGGATCGTGGTATCGCACTTTTCCTCAGCAGACACCCTTACGCTTGCCCTGGCGGAAAAAGTTTTGGAATGCACTTTTGATGATCATGGCAGGCTCACCTATATAAAAGGTTGCCGGCATGAAGCAACGGATCCTTGCTTTCAGGAATTCAATAACAGGGTACACTATAAGGAGAGTGGTAAGATAGCCTCTGCCGTATCCCTCCATTATGAAGGCGGGAAATATTTATTTGACAGCACCCACTATGATTATAACGACAGCAATGGTTTCCTGAAGGAAAGCAACAGGTTTATATTTGTAATGAATGGCTCTGACAAGGATACGCTGCACGGCAGCAGGTATTACAGATATAAGAATCACTTTTTATCATCGATAGAATTGTATGGATATGTAAGTGCCCTATTCCCAAGAGTGGATTTTGAAAGGGATACCTCTGGACATATTATGAAAACCCTGGATTATGACGCCAACGGAAAGCTTTTGACGGCAAATGTGATTAGTAAAAATGCAGCGGGACAGGAAATAGCTAACCGGACTTTGGAGAATAATATCCTGACGGAAGGCGATAGTCTTCGCTGGGATAAATCAGGAAAAATGATTGAGAAACGCTTTTTCAATGCCGATACCATCACCCGCTTCATTAAATACAAATACGACAAAGCCGGTCATGTGGTTGATGAATACGACGAGCCCCAGCACCAGGAATTCGGGTATATCACCAAATATAAGTATGACAAGGAAGGCCACCTTCTTGAAGTTAAAAAATCAACCGCCGTTGGTAAGCCAATATACAGGTTTACATATTCTTATGATAATTCAGGTAAACTGATCATGGAAGTCCAGTTTGATGCTGAAAACGAGGTTTCATCTGTTTATAAATACAAATATTTCCGGTAGGGGTTCTGAATAGCGTAGTAGGGTTTAAACCCTACTACGCTATTCATGGAAAGCAGCGAGGTTTGGATCATGCCATTAGATTTTCCAAATTATCTTGCCGCGGCGTATAAATTTGGCAAATCAAATTCTTCGCTGGTGTTGGTATCCGCCTGTTCCTATTTTTCTATATTTCATTGTCATTCAGCAGGAACCTTGCCAGTGCTACAGATGAAATTGTAACAAAGCAGGTCAAATTTAGCGATCATTACAGGTGTTTTTCTTTTTTCCAACTCATCACTAATACGGGCAAGGTTCCTACTGAATGACAGCTCGTTTTCCTAGTCATATAGATTTATGCGCACAAAAAAAAGCCGGGATTTAACCGGCTTAATCGTAATTGAGCTTACGGGCTCTAAGTTTGTCTTTGCGGGACCTTACGGGGTCCTCTGGTATATTAGCCTTACGGGGCTAACTCTTTCGTGGCGAAGCTTACGGGCCCACTTGTGTTGTCTGTGAGAACCTTACGGGGTTCTACTTAATGTAGTAAAACCTTACGGGGCTTCACCTTCTTGTCTTTCCGGAACCTTACGGGGTTCCATTTTGCAAAGCCTTACGGGGCTAGTGCTTCTGTACTTTTCCGGAACCTTACGGGGTTCCATCTTTGCAAGGCCTTACGGGGCCAGTGCTTTTGTATTGATCCGAAACCTTACGGGGTTTCTTAAGATAAAGCCTTACGGGGCTTTACGTTTTGTGTGTTTCGCTAACCTTACGGGGTTAGACTTACCTGGATTGTAAAATTTTTCTAATTCTTCGTTGTTTAAATTTTATGATCCAAAACTATGTCTATTTCACAACGCGAAAAATAACTGGTTTTTACAAAATCTTACATTTGGCAAGGAAGAGTGTTTTTGCTTCACAATTTTGAAGAGTATTAAGAGTACATAAAAGTTAAAATATTGATTATCAATACTAAAAATAATTTCACTTCTCATATTTCCCATGTTATAAATCGATTTAAGCCTCAAAATCAGCATTATTTTTATCCAAAACTCTACATCACTTACGAAAATGGATAACTTTTGGGTTTCGTTTGATTGAAATTTTTGTGTTCAGGGTTGGAAAATTGAGTTGAAAGCAAAGGTTTGATGTCTTGGGTTGGGGGCCTTTTTTAGCTAATGAATGCTTTTGGGATAGAATATCCCTGGCTAAATGATATTCAAGTCCTGTAAGGACGCTGGTTTGGTAGAATTTCCGCCATTTTTTTATGTTCGCCGATTCGCCTGCCAAAGGCTGGCGAATCGGCGAACAATGCAGGATTATCTCATTGACTTGCTACCAAAGCTCCGTTCCTACGGAACTTATGCGACTAAAACTTTGATCCGCGTAAATTAAGTGTACCCCCTCAATTACCCAATCTCCTAATAACTTAATAACTAAAAACCCCTACCTTTGCACTCTTAAATCAATACCTAAACGTGGCATTACAATGTGGAATCGTAGGATTGCCGAATGTCGGCAAATCCACTCTATTTAATTCTCTATCCAGCGCCAAGGCGCAGGCAGCTAATTTCCCTTTCTGTACCATTGAACCTAATATCGGGGTCATTACTGTGCCGGATCCAAGGCTTACCAAACTCACTGAATTGGTCAATCCGCAGAATGTGCAACCCAATACTATAGAGATAGTTGATATAGCAGGACTCGTAAAGGGAGCCTCCAAAGGCGAGGGCTTAGGTAACCAGTTTTTGGGTAATATCCGCGACACCAATGCTATTATACATGTGGTTCGCTGCTTTGATGATCCTAATGTGATCCATGTGGATGGATCCGTAAATCCGGTGCGTGACAAGGAAATTATTGATATAGAACTTCAATTAAAGGATCTTGATAGCGTTGAAAAGCGCATGCAGAAAATAGAAAAGCAAGCCAAGGGCGGCGATAAGAATTCTGCCAAGCTGCATGATTTGCTTATTCGCGCCAAGGCATTTCTGGAGCAGGGCAAATCCGTACGCGGACTGGAAATGACTGCCGAGGAAAGGGAATTGATCTACGATCTTCACCTCATAACTATAAAGCCCGTTTTGTATCTTGCCAATGTGGAAGAAGATTCAGTGGTAAGTGGCAATCCGCATGTAGATAAGCTGCGTGAGGCCATTAAAGGTGAGAATGCAGAGATACTTATAGTATCTGCGAAGATCGAATCCGAGATTGCTGACCTTGAAACGAATGAGGAACGCATAGAATATTTATCCATGTACGGATTGACTGAACCCGGTGTGAACCGCCTGATCCGTACCGCATATAGCCTCCTTGACTTGATCACTTACTTCACCGCAGGAGTAAAAGAAGTTAGAGCCTGGCAGATAGAAAAAGGCACTAAGGCTCCGGGAGCTGCGGGAGTCATTCACTCGGATTTTGAAAAAGGATTTATCCGCGCGGAAGTAATAGGGTATGATGATTATGTAACCCTCGGATCCGAAGCGGCTTGCAGGGAAGTAGGAAAATTACGCGTGGAAGGAAAGGAATATGTAGTGGCTGATGGCGACATCATGCACTTCAGGTTTAATGTTTAATGCAAGTGGTAAGGAATAAGTAGTGAGTACTAAGTAGGGGCGAGC
>CAILMK010000486.1 GCA_903835275.1 uncultured bacterium
GATACATTTTTTATAAAATTTGACCGCAATAAAATTGTATTCTGGAATTGCATATAAATCGCACCCCAATAGCTGCTGTCAAATGTGTTTCCGATAAAGGCAGTTCCTGTTGCAGGGAACAAAGAGGAATTATTAAAATAACAATTATAACTTCCCCCACTTATTAAATTATTCCGGAATGTATTGCGGTTGCAGTTATCCCCGGAAGAATTTAATGTATTTGACGAATTATAGAAGGGATAATCTGCCGGAGGAATGGTTGTTCCAATCAGTAAATTATTTGAAAACAAATTGTCAGAAGCACCATTTTTAAGTTCAACGGTATTGCCATAATATCCAAGTCCGCTTCTTATAATACTTATTTTTTTGAAATTGATCCAGGATGCATTATTCAGGGAAAGTGTTGAGTTCGCGGTTGAATAAGTATTGGTAGATGGCCATGATAAGATAACCTTTGAGCTATCTCCTGATTGGGATTGAAAGGTGATTCTTGCCGATGAACTTCTACCTGCAATTGCTCCTATTTCTATTTGTTCAATGTAAATCCCGTCCCTTATATTGAAAGTAGCAGCTCCGCAAATACCATTATTTGTAACTGAGCTTACTGCGTCCGTGAAATTATTAAAACTTGGACTTGCACCGCCTATAGTATAGCTGCCTGACATCCCGTGGAAAATGGTTGATTTAGCCGAATCATTTGCAGAATTACTATCGATTATACCATTTGGAAAATTTGTCCATGCCTTAATTGTTGAATGGCTGCTGAAAGAAGGAAATGAAAAGGTGTAATTTCCCACTTTCAAAAGGGTATCCTTGTTTACCCCGAGCAACCCTTTAAATTTAAAGAAATGGATCTTTGACGTATCTACGGTATATGAAATCGTAACACTGCTAAGAGGTGAAATTCCGTAATTCCGTAAGTGTACATATATATATTTGCCTCCGCTGCAACCGACTGATGGACTATCGATAAAAGTTACGCCTGCATCATTGATGAAAGGGGAAAATTCGTCTGCACCAATGTCAGGATGCAGCTTATCACGTTTCTGTCCGTCAATATCCGTCGTAATGTATTTAAGGGGCTTAGCTTTTTTATTGAGATACACATTGCTTATGTGTAGATCCTGTGAGGAAAGGAAAAGAGGATTAATGCTTAAACTGTGGCTATCCAGTGAAGTGTTGCTTATCCAGGTTGGAAGGTTAGGATAAGATGATGAATTACTGAAACCAATCGTGCTTCCTTTTGTGTAGAGATTGTTGTAATCAGAAATGGCAATGGCATTGTTGGAATTGTATATCGTAAACGAGGAAGCACCCGTTTGCATATTTATCAAATTATTATTGATCAGTTCAAAATGCGAACCGTACAAATAAGTACTGGTAAGGCTGGCTACGTAAGATGCATAGGGGGATGATCCTGTTATCAATACATTGTTATAATAGAATTTAATAAAATCTCCACCGTATGCATAGATTCCCTGGGCATAGGCAATCCCGCCAACTGAAATGAAATTATTTGCTATGATTGAAGTATCAGTACCAATAGTGCCGTTATAATCCAGTCCCAACGCTTCGCCACCATTGGGTAAATAGATTTTATTGGAAAGTATTTTGTTTACGCCGTAGCTGTAGTAAGAATATATTCCGAGCCCGTATGAATTTATAATATTAGTAATGGTATTTCCGGTGATTTGAATTCCTTTTTCATACTCCATGAATATGCCTGCATTGTAAGCACTGTCAATAATATTATTCTCTATTATTGTGTTTTGTTCGGGATCAAAGCTCGTAGCATATAAACTGAATCCATAACAATTATACTTCATTACATTATTGAGGAAGGTATTACCGCTATCATCGGTATAGGGATAATTTCCCTCGGAATAAACAAGGGATGGATAAGGTGATGTGAAGGTGAGGAATTTTTTACCTATGATCCTGTCATTGCTAAAAACATTTCCTTTTGCGTAGTTATCATACTGAATGACATTCGTATTGTTTCCCGACCCATTACGGGCAATGGTCATGTTTTTAAAGCTGATAAATGAAGCACCATCAAGGTAAATAGTAAAGTTATTTACGGAGGAGGCGGTATTTGTATCAATTAAAATAACTTTTGAGCTATCTGAAGATGCAGAGGTGAACGTAATGGTATGAGATGGGGAAGATCCCTTGATAGGGTTTATAAGTAATTGTTCATAATAGATGCCGTCCGCAACTTTAAATATTACTGAGGATTTTAGTCCAGGCCCGTTTGTGCTGCCCCCATCTGTTCTTTTTCCATTGAGGAGGTCATCAAGTGCACTTGAAAAGTTTTTGTAGTTCCCCGACGACGCTGCCGAGGATGAATCAATAGTATAGGAGCCACCCAGCTGTGCCCGGCTGGTGGAAACAGCAAAACACGCAATGATCAAACATAGATATATCGGCAGGCGGCTAAGCATCAATTTTGACAATCACACAAATATACGAAATTTTAAGACTTAAAAACCTCGCGGGTTTCTATGTCGACGAGAAGAAACCCGCGAGGTTTAAAAATCCAACAATCCATTAATCTGACATCCGCCGAGGCGGACCTATCAGCCCTTCATCTTCGCCCAGGCTTGCGCCACTACCGTTTCAAGGAATTTAAAGGAATGATAATCTTTTTTGAGCATTTTGGAAGCTTCGCTGCCAATTTCGTCAAATAAAGGATCTTTAAACAAATTATTCCCTTTGATGCTGAGTTGCATAGCATAACTATATTGTCCTTGCAGCATCGCAAAAAGACAACCTAATAAATATTCACGCAAGGTGAAATTGTTAGTCTTTTCAAATCTGTTGAGATAAGTGAGTTCCGCCCAGAAGGGGAGTGCCTTGACTGATTTTTTGGCAAATCGTTTGAACATCGCAGAGCTATACACTTCCTCAAAATCCTTTTCTGAAATATGTTGTACTTTTTTTACGTCCATATCGCAAAGGAGAAATCCTTTTTGATCAAGGTATTCCATAACGGAATACATCTTGTCTTCCCCTTCGTATGCATCCATGATACCGGGTTCAAATTCAGCGATAACCACTTTATCCTGAATGGATTCCGGCAGATTTTTGAATAGTCTCAGGTCTGTTCCCTGGGAATCGGACTTAAACCAGTCTATATAGTCCAGATTGAGTTGTTGTATGGCACTTGAAAGGGACTTATTCTTTAGTTCTATTACCTTATCAATCTCAAATAAAGGGGCAAAAATGAA
>CAILMK010000487.1 GCA_903835275.1 uncultured bacterium
ATATTGATCCTGTGAATATGCCTTCTATTGAAGACATGGATGGCGACGGCGATCTGGATATACTAGCGGTAGATCCTTCAGGATACGACGTGCAGATGTATAAGAACCGCTCTCATGAACTATACAAAAAGTACGACAGCCTTCAGTATGAGCAAACAGATGATTATTGGGGTGCAATGCAAACTGCCGGTGGTTATACACCTTCGGCTGATTCATTTGCTCATGTGCCATATCTCGATAATAATTTCGGAACCCATTGCCTGAAACAACAACATGCCGGTTGCAATATGACTGCACTTGATGCCGATGGCGACGGCGACATGGATGTTATCTACACAGACATCAATGGTTCCGTACCTATGCTTTTAACGAATGGCAAAAAAGAATTCAAGCATCTTTTTGATACAATTACGGCTATTGACACGAATTATCTGAAGAAGATGCGTTTTTTCCCGGGGGCTTTTTATGTAGATGTGGATAATGACGGCATCAGGGATTTATTGGTTTCCCCATTGCAATACGAGGTGGATTCAGCGATAAATAACGTCCAGTATTATCATAATGACGGAAAGGATAACAGCCCGGTTTTTAAATACAAACAGAGTGATTTCCTGCAGGAAGATGAAATAGACCTGGGAGTACAGGCTAATCCTGCTTTTTTAGATCGGAACGGCGATGGGGTACCGGAATTTCTGGTGGTTGCCACTGAAGGCGATCTCGGAGAACAGGGCAATAGATTAGTGCTCTATCAAAACATCGGTGCCAAGGGAGAACCTGTTTTTAAAATGATCAATAATGACTGGTTAAGCTTAAGTAAAAAACATTACAGCGGACTTTCCCCGGCTTTCGGTGATCTGGACGGCGATGGATTAATGGACCTTCTCCTCGGACAAGTGGATGGCACCTTGTTGTATTTTCATAATATTGGAAATAACTCTGCGGATATATTTACCCAGGAATCAAATCCTTTTATCAATGATAGTATTGATGTGGGAAACTGGAGTACCCCTGCCATTGCCGACCTTGATAAGGATGGCATAGCGGATATTTTGATTGGTAATGAATCAGGAACACTTTCTTATTATCGTGGTTTGGGTTACACAACCGTTGGTGGCAAAAAGTTGCTCAATTACGAATTAAAAACCTCCCATTTCGGTAATATTATTACCACTGACCCTACGGATACCAGTAGCGGATATGATGCTAATTCCGCACCTACTTTTGCTGACCTGAACAGAAATGGCAATCTTGACCTGATTTGCGGTTCTGCGACAGGCACCCTCTTCATTTACATGGATATTCAATCCAATCTAACTGCAACCATGTACCCGGAACAGGACTTTTTATTTAATCCTTTAACTACAAAATACGAAACAAGAAATTTTGGAAATAAAGTGCACCCTGCCGCAGCATTATTAAACAGTGACAGCATTCCCGACCTGATGATTGGAAACCGTAAGGGGGGCATGTATTATTACAGCTCCCATTCTGTTATTTCAGCGGCCGTGGATAATATTCAGCCGGATGCAAGCTTCAATATTTATCCTAATCCTGCGTCACAATCCCTTACCATCAATTCGAGCAAAGGAATCTTTTCCTATACCATGACGAATATCCTCGGCCAGCAGGTTCAAAATTATAATGGAAATTCGCCTGTGCAATACATAAATGCCGATGTTTCAAATCTACCTGATGGGATTTATATCCTGAATATCAGGGATGGAAATGGTGGAGTTGCCAAGCAAAAAGTAGTGGTTAGCAGATAATTCTTCGCCCTTTTTCGATGCCAAAATTCTTGAAATGTAAAATATTTCACTACTTTTGCGCTCATGTTATTGCTTATCAATAGCATACAAAACTGAATATCAGGGATCGCTGAAATATGCTGTTTAATTCACTCGAGTTTCTTCTTTTTTTTCCGATTGTCACCCTGGGATATTTTTTAACGCCCGGAAAATGGCGCTGGGTATTATTGCTCATTGCAAGCTTCTGGTTTTACATGAGCTTTATTCCATGGTATGTACTGATCCTTGTGCTTGCCATCGCAGTGGATTATTCCGCTGCAATATTTATTGAAGATTCAAAAACACCCCAACGACGAAAAACCTGGCTTGTCATCAGTATATTGAGTACGGTGGCAATTCTGTTTGTTTTCAAGTATTTCAATTTCTTTGC
>CAILMK010000488.1 GCA_903835275.1 uncultured bacterium
AAATACCCGTACCGCTATTCGGCATATTTATTTTATTTTTCAGAACACTGATACCCTGGTTGAAACAGGTGTATAAATAAATTCCGGTAGCAGCGGTATTCCTGAGGTTCGTAATGTTATTAGAACTGATAGTTAAACTACCTTCATATCCGGCGAAGATGGCAACATAATTTGTGCTGTCAATCGTATTTCCGGTGATGATATTATTATTTTCAATATTATTGGATGCACTTCCGTTGAGATCAAATCCATAGCTACCGTATTTTAATAAATTATTGGAAAAATAATTTGTGGAATCCACATCTCCACCGGAATAAACCAATGCCTGCTGCTCGGATGAACCCGCTGATTTATTACCAACGATTTTATTGTCTGTAAATTTGTTTCCATACGCGCCTCCGTGAATATCAACTACGCGACCGTATGTATTGGTACCTGATCTTGCAATTCCGATTTTATTGAAAATGAAATGATCCGCCCCGTTCATTAAGAGTGTATAATTGTTCGCTGCGCTGGAGGAAGATGCATACGTCAGTGTAACTTTCGAACTATCCTTGCTGGATGATTGGTAGGTCACTGTTTTTATAGCGGAAGTATTTATAGTACTATCCAGGGATACCTGCTCAGTATAAATACCGTCCCTGACATTGAATGTAACTGCACCGCACACCCCGCGTGTTTTAAGTGCAGTAACGGAAGCAGAGAATGTGCTGTAGTCCGGAGTTACACCACCAATGGTATATGAGCCAGTCAAGCCACTTTTACCTACAAAGTATGCAGTATCATTAGTTTTGTCTGTATCATTTTTGCCATTTGGCAATGAAGTATAAGCCTTGAAACTATAATTGGTTCCCGCTGTAAATGTGTACGTGCCTATAGCTATTGCAGGGGAAGTGGCTCCCTTTGCAATACTGGATCCTGTCCAGTTGAATGGAGTTTGTGCAGTGCCGTTCACAGTCCAGCTTACAGTAGCACTAGTGATTGGAGTGTTTCCATTGTTTTTAATGGTCACCTGGATATTTTGCGCACCGGAACAAAAGCCCATTGAAGGGTTAACAAATGATCCGACATAAATATCATATTTTGGAGGATCAAATTCATCCGCGCCAATATCTGGAACAGTAGTACTTCTTATGTCGCCGTCTATATCATCGAGTACGGAAGTTAATGGAGTCGCTTTTCCGTTAATGGCAATATTGGTTACGTGAAGATCTGAATTGGAAACATATTTTGGATTTACAGTCAATGAATTTGCATCCTTTCCTGTTGCCGACTGGATATTTGATAATGAATATACATATCCATAACTGTAGATGTATCCGTAATTGGAACCCGAGGTGTAGTAGTTATTATAATCCGAACTGGAAATGTATCCACTGAAAGGATAAGCATAATAAGTATATCCTCCACCGGTGTTTACGAAATTATCATTCTCCACATTTGTGGAACTTGAATAATAGAACGCACCGCCATAAGAGTTTCCGGTGCCGGTGATAAGTGTATTGTTATAATAACAATTCACATAGGAACATGAAGATGAGTAAATCCCGTTTGATGAATTATTACTTGAAATAGTAACAAAATTATTCGCCACCAGAATCGGGAAGCCGGATGAACCATTGCAACTATATAAATAAATACCTGATCCACCATTAGCCATATTTACATAATTCTTCAAAATACTCATATAATAGCTATAACCAACTGTTATTCCTGTAGCGCTGCTACTGGCGCTCGTACTCATTGTAATTGTGTTAAGCTTGATAACAGGCCTGTAGACATATTGCAGGTTCATTCCGGCGTAGTATGGACTGTCTATCTGATTATTTTCAATATCATATCCGAAGTCGTAATACGAAGATGAACCATATAAATTAATACCTGTGCCTCCGTACTTGATGCTATTATTCTTGATCAAATTGCCTGTATCCTGGTCGGAATAAGAATAGATGACTGACTGTTCCGTACCTGTTGAAGTACTTCCTTTAATGCCTTTTAGACGGTTATTCAGGAATTTGTTATTATTGGCACCACTCCGGATATCCACAACTGTTCCATACGTGCTGGAACCTGTACGCTGAATCGTAATTTTCTTTACAGTTACCCAATCCGCACCATTTAATTGCAAAACATAATTGGAAGCCGAGCTGCTTGATGATGGATAAGTAAGTGTTACCGCAGTACTATCATTCAGCTGGCTTTGGAATGTTATTTTATTTGCAGCAGATGATCCGCTGATCTGGTTGATGGATATTTGTTCTGAGTATGTGCCGCTACGTACATTGAATGTTACTGCACCGCAGAGTCCGTAAGTATTAAGTGCGGTTACAGCAGCACCGAATGTAGAATAGTTCGGACTTGTGCCACCAATCGTATACGTACCGCTCTGGGCAGTTACGCTGCCACTTGTCTTGAATGTATCATTGGATGTTTTTGCATCAGTTGTTCCATTCGGATTGCTTGTGAAAAAAGTGAAATTATTTGCAGAACTGCCGTTAAAGATCAGTGATCCAATATTTACAACTGTGGTTCCTCCTGAAGAAAGTGATCCTGTCCATGAATAGGCCGGCTGTGTGTATCCGTTTACTTTCCAGTTTATCGTTACGCTTGTAATGGTATTTGCGCCATAGTTAATAAGCCTTGCATAGATAGGTTGTGTACCCGGGCAGAAAGTGCGAGTGGTACTATCCATTGTGAGAATACCTGCATCATTATTTCCAGGAGTGTATTCATCTGCTCCAATATCAGGAGTGGAAACATTGCGCGTTTGACCGTCAATATCATCTTTTATACCGGCTATTGGAGTTGCTTTTCCATTGAGCAAGGCATTGCCTATGTGCAGATCAGTAGATGAATTAAAATACGGATCCGCGGAAAGGGAGCTTCCTTCCTTTGATCCGTACGATGAGTGAAGACTAGCCACGCTACCATAGCTGCTGCCATCCCAGTTGTAAAGATACCCCGTACTATATATATCATTGTAATCAGAACTGGAAATGTAGGAAACAGGGTAGATACTATATGCATATCCTCCGCTTTTGTTTGCAAAAATATTATTTTCAATATTAGAATAATACTGGTAATAGAAATAAGCGGCATAACTGCCGGAATTTGAATTGGTAATGTTTACTGAATTGTAGTAAAAATTCTGGTAGGTGGAATAATTTGAAGCATATATTCCATAGGAAGCGGATGAACCTTCTAAAGTAATGAAATTATTCGCAATAATTCCCGGAACCGTACTAGAGCCATCACAAGAGCCTGACCAGATTCCAATGCCACCATTATTCATGACAATGTAGTTTTTGTAAACCCTTAGTCTGCCATCGCAATCACTCACAAAAACACCTGCGGCACCTGTGCTTGCAGTGCTTCTTCCAGTAATGGAGTTCCCGTTTATTGTTGCATTGTTTGATTCGTAGAGATAGATTCCATTTGCATAAAAACTATCAACGATATTATTTAAAAACTGAATTCCGCTTTCATGCGAACCGGAACTTGCACCCTGCATATATACCCCATAGCTGCCACCTCGAATAAGGCAGTTCTGGAAAAGTATATTGGTATCGTTATCGCTGCCGGAGTAAATAACCGTCTGCTCATATCCCGATGAAGTAGTATTTTTTATTCCGTAAATCTTATCGTTCAGGAATATATTATTATTGGCTCCGTTATGGATATAAACAACCGTTCCATACGTGCTGGTACCCGTCCTTTGCATGGTTATTTTCTTTACGGTTATCCAATCCGCACCGTTGAGTTCAAGGATATAATTATTACTTCCGGATGATGATGAAGCACTGGTGATAATTACCTTGGAACTATCGTTGCTCTTACTTTTGAACACAATGTTATTTGTAGCAG
>CAILMK010000489.1 GCA_903835275.1 uncultured bacterium
ATCCACCCTGATCTCCATGGTATCTACTCCACTTCTTGAAAATGTATTTTTAAAATATGTATTCAATTGTTGCTGCCTTGCGCGATAATCAAAGCGTAACTGTTTGTTGGAGGTATCTACCCATTGTTCGTCACCGCTTTCTGCGTCTTTCATACGGATCATTCCCACATTCGGGATTTCCTGCTCCATAGGATCATAAATGCGCAGCCCAATCACATCATGTTTCCTGCTCGCCATTTTCAGCGCATCGCCATATCCTTCATCCATGAAATCGGAAAAAACAAAACAGGTAATACGTTTTTTTATTGCATTGGAAAGGAAACGCAATCCTTCAGCAATATCAGTTCCTTTTCCTGTAGGAGTGAAAGAGATCAGTTCGCGGATAATGCGCAAAATATGGCTCTTTCCTTTTTTAGGCGGGATGAATTTTTCAATATGGTCACTGAAAAAGATCACTCCAACCTTATCATTATTATTAATAGCTGAAAAAGATAATACCGCAGAAATTTCGGTGATAAAATCGCTTTTCATCATATTCACAGTTCCAAAATATCCGCTGCGGCTGACGTCAATCAGTAATATTACCGTCAGCTCGCGTTCTTCTTCAAATGTCTTGATGAAGGGCTCATTATATCGTGCAGTTACATTCCAGTCAATGGAGCGCACATCATCTCCAAACTGGTACGGACGCACCTCAGCGAAACTCATTCCCTTACCTTTAAAGGCAGAATGATATTCCCCCGAAAATATTTCGGTACTCAGTCCGCGGGTCTTTATCTCGATCTTGCGGACCTTTTTAAGGAGTTCTGAGGTTTGCGTACTGCCAATAGGCATATTATTCAAGCTATTTTCTGGATTATCTCTAATGCGGGCAAGTTTCCTTCTGAATGACAAAGCTGATTTTCAATCCGAAATCGAAAATCCGAAATCCGAAATTATCAAGGAACCTCTACCTTATTCAGTATCTCAGCTATAATATTATCCGAAGTGATGTTTTCGGCTTCGGCTTCGTAGCTCAGTCCTATTCTGTGGCGCATGATGTCAAAGCAAACTGCACGCACATCCTCCGGAACTACATAGCCCCTGCGCTTGATGAATGCGTATGCCTTAGATGCTATCGCCAGACTGATGCTTGCACGTGGCGAACCACCGTAATTGATCAGCGGAGCAAGCTTTTGCAAGCCGTATTTATCCGGTTGACGGGAAGCAAAAACGATATCAATAATATATTGTTCAATTTTTTCGTCCATGTACACCTGCTTTACCATATCACGGGCACGGACTATATCTTCCGGGCGAACCACTGGATTTACCGAAGTAAAGGAATCATTGACGGATTTCTGCATGATGATCCTTTCCTCTTCCTTGGTAGGATAGGTAATAACCACTTTCATCAGGAACCTGTCTAGTTGCGCTTCAGGAAGCGGATACGTTCCTTCCTGCTCCAATGGATTCTGGGTAGCCAGTACAAGGAAGGGTTCCTCCAGCTTGAAGGTAGTATCTCCAATGGTTACCTGCCTTTCCTGCATGGCTTCGAGCAAGGCGCTTTGCACTTTTGCCGGGGCACGGTTGATTTCATCCGCAAGGATGAAATTTCCGAAGATCGGTCCTTTGCGCACAATGAACTGGTTGGTAGGCATATTATAGATCATAGTACCCACAATATCAGCCGGCAGCAGGTCAGGAGTGAACTGCAATCGGCTGAATTTAGCCTGAATAGCAGAGGCGAGGGTCTTGATGGCGAGGGTTTTTGCAAGCCCCGGTACACCTTCCAGCAGGATATGCCCGTTGGAAAGCATGCCCACCAAAAGGTTATTGACCATTTGCTTCTGCCCTATGATGGCTTTGCCCACCTCCATGGTAAGAAGATCCACAAAAGAGCTTTCCTGCTGGATGCGCTCGTTTAATTCCCGGATATCGGTTACGTTCGTCGTCATAAATATTTCCTTTTTTTAGAAACTTGTCCGCAAATTTAATAATCTATCGGATTCGCAACGAATCCAAGATCATGCCATTTGCAAGTTTAGCGAATTGCTACCAGCAAAAATTATGCAAAAAATTAGAGTTTTTGTTCATTGGAGGCTCGCTCGAGTCTTTAGCGGAGCGATGACTCGAGCGAAAAGGATGGAAGCGAGTTTTCAAACTCACTCAAAAAGGACCTCTCAAACAGGCTTAAAAGCAAATAAGGAAGCCTCACGACTTACTTATTTGCTTTCACTAAATGATATTGATTTTACATTTTCAA